>DUJJ01000026.1:9735-12527 GCA_013329865.1 Candidatus Poseidoniaceae archaeon | reverse complement strand
CTCATGGACAATGGAGATTACTGGGCGCGCGTCCTAAGGTGCTCCAAGGGTGCTACACTAGCAATGGTCAGGAAAACCTTCACCATTATGGGGCGCGATGAGGCTTCGTCTGACCATGATTTGTCGAAATTTTTCTATCCGGCTATGCAGGCAAGCGACATTTTCGAATTAGGAATTGATATTGCCATTGGTGGAATGGACCAAAGAAAAGCACACATGTTTATGCGTGATGTCGCCAGTAAATACGGCTGGAAAAAATCCACATGTCTGCACACGCCAATAATATCATCGCTAAAATCAAGCGGCTCAAGGATGGAGAGTTTTGATCACAAAATGAGCAAATCTGATCCAGGCGGAGCAATTTTAATTCACGATGAACCTAAGCAACTACGGAAGAAAATGCAGAAACACGCATACCTGAATATTGAAGATGCAAATTCGCCGATTTATGAGTTGGCAGAACACGTGGTACTTCCTGAATTTGGTGAAATTGTTGTGACACCTAACCCAAAATTTGGCGAACCATCGACTTGGACAGACCTTGATGAATTCAGAAATGCAGTGATGAATGGAACACTACACCCACTCGATGCAAAACTTGGTGTCGCTGACGGAATTTCACGCGGCCTTGAGACAGTGTCAAAGCACTTTGCTGACAATCCTGATTTACTCGACAAGGTTACCGAGATAATTAACCGCAAATAATAGTTCAACCACCTATTTTGCACCAATTATTGAATGCAAATGTTCATCAATTGAGTTTCCTAGCAAACCATATTGGTGATACCATGGTCAATATAGCTGTATTAGTTAAACAAGTCCCAGACACTAACTCAAAGATTCAAATCTCAGGCGACAGAGTCGACCTATCAAGCGTCAAGATGGACATTAGCCCGTATGATGAATTTGCCGTCGAAAACGCACTACTACACAAAGAATCCAGTGGCGGCACGGTCACCGCAATAACTGTTGGTAGCGCCGGTGCAGATAAGGTTTTGAAGGGTGTAAAAGCCTTAGGAGTCGATAACATAGTTCGGCTGGATTATGATGGCTTCATGGATTCAAACGGACTACAATCCATTCTTGCTGAGGAGATTACCGCCGGCGGCTATGACATTGTATATTGTGGAAAATCCGCCGCTGATACCGGTGCGGGTTCCACTGGCCCGGGAATAGCTGAAAGACTGGGTTGGGGCTCTGTCTCCAATGCTACAGAAGTAAAATTTGCCGATGGATTAACAGTATCATACCCTACAGAAGGCGGTGATGCCATAGTCTCAGTAAATCTACCGGCAGTCGTTAGTTGTGACAAAGGTTCAATTAAGGTCAGAAAGTCTAATGTTAAGGGAATCATGATGGCAAAGAGAGCGCAGGTTGATGTCAAGGCTGTGAGTCCACCATCACCGAGTGTTACTGTTGTTTCCCAAGTCATGCCGCCAGCAAAGCCAGCGGGCAAGAAATTCGAGGGTGGAAGCTCTGCCCAAACAGTCGCTCAACTACTTAGAGATGAGGCAAACATAATTTGAGGTGAAAAAATGACGGAAACAATAGTAATTGCAGAATTATCAAAAGGCGAGATTAGTATAACCACCAACGAACTAGTTAGCGCAGCTAACCTACTTGGCACTAATTGTACAATAGTTGTTCCATGTGCGGACTCTACCATTGCTGACAAGGCTGGAAAAATATCTGGAGTCAGTAAGGTAATCGCTGCGAAATCCACAGTATTCTCAAATTACGACGCAGCTGCGTGGGCTGAAGCGATAGATTCTGTTGCACCGGCCGGAATCGTCGTGACTGCTGCGTCCGCCCAATCAAAAGATTTAGCGGCAAGACTTGCTGCGCGAAGATCAATTTCCGTAATACAGGATGTTATCGCTATTGAAGGCGGAAACTTGTCTACCCCAATTTACTCAGGTAAAGCGATTCAAAATGTCTCAGTAAGCGGCAACTCGGTGATAAGTGTTAGAGCCAATGTTTTCGCTCCTGCCGAAGACTCCGGAAATTGCGAGGTGCAAGTTATCGATACAACTGGGAATGTAACTACTGCCTTGAAAGAGATGGTTCAGAGAGCTTCTGAGAGACTCGACGTGTCTGAAGCAAATATCATTATTTCTGGTGGTAGAGGTATGGGGACACCAGCCAATTTTACTCATTTGGAAGAAATTGCCGATAAACTAGGTGCTGCTGTAGGAGCTTCGAGGGCTGCGGTTGATACTTGGGACGAAATACCCCATTCTATGCAAGTCGGACAAACCGGGAAAACGGTAAACCCGAATTTATACATCGCTGTAGGAATATCCGGAGCTATCCAACACCTCGCTGGAATGCGCTCATCGAAATATATCGTTGCTATCAACAAAGACGCAGATGCACCAATCTTCCAGCATGCTGATTACGGCATAGTAGCAACTTGGGAAGACGCTCTACCAGTATTAAGCAGTTCATTGGCAAACCTAATGGCTTAATCAATTAGCGCTTCTGAACGCTACACTGTTGATACCAACAAACGGATTCGTTGTTCGTTCCACTCCGATGGTTGTCATCGGTCCATGCCCAGGGTAAACAACTGTATCTGCATCAAGGGGCCACAACTTTGTTACTACTGAATTGAATAATACGTCGAAATCCCCACCTGAATTAGGTAAATCAGTACGCCCAACCGAACCAGCAAATAATGTGTCGCCAGCAAATAATTGATCTGGCCCATCCTCTACTTCAAGCAGTATGCAGCAACCACCGAGTGTGTGTCCCGGTGTGTGCATTATTTTGAATTGTAAAGAACCGAGTGT
>DUJJ01000026.1:4533-9343 GCA_013329865.1 Candidatus Poseidoniaceae archaeon | reverse complement strand
CCCCACCGCATTGCTGATGCTTGAACAAGACTTTGAAGATAGAAGTCATCTTTATGTAAGTACCAACTTACTGGATATTTCTCTAATAGGTATGGAATTTCTCCCGAGTGATCAAAATGCGCATGTGTATTTACTAAAGCAACAATATTTCTTGCAGCAATATTGTGCAGGGCTAATTCCTCGTGACTGGTTGGACCATTTGACCAGTCAGGCCCAGGGCCGGAGAAATTCTCAATCCATGATATTATTCGATCGGTCTCTGCTCCACCATCTATGATAATCGTATCACCAGTCGTTAAGTCTGTGACAATGGAGCAACGCATTGCCAATGCACCAACCACAAAGGATTCAACCCAGACATTCTCAGAGTTCACTTCATACCACCTCTACTTGCACTGAATCTGAGGTTGAATTGCCATCCACATCGATTACTCTTAGCTCAAAGCGGTGTTTCCCACGCCCCAACTTTGCTCTAAATTTTGGTAGATTCGATACCTCTCGGCCCACATCATTAGTCCAGCTATAACTTACAATCTTGCTCTTGTCACCGGTGGTTTTACTGCTGTCCAGGACAATGACACAGTGTGACTGTTCGCCACACTGATAGACTGAATCCTGACCGGCATTGGCGACTGGTTGAGAGGTTGGTTTTGCACTAAACATCAAATCATCAAGCAGAATATCACTGTCTGGAATTGAGTGCTCGGTGACGTGTTGTGTATCATCAACATCCTCTGCTAGAGCAGACATGATACTGCTTAATTCATTATCGAGTAATTCTGTCCCCTGCGCTTCATGAGAGGATAATAGTGCACGAAACTTTTCGTCATTTGAGTAAATCTGTTCTGCTGACATTGTTTCATCTTTCGTTTCAAGTTCGAACCACTCGGTTAGTTCTGACTTATCCCGTTCAATTAATTGTGAGGATAATTTAATGCATCCAATTGGTTCAATGTCTGTGTAATCGTTTTGGTCGTCACCCGTGAAATAAAATTCTTCTGTTGCCCTACAGTAAGCAGAATGTTGGATTATTCCCTGATGCTCAACGACCCAAAACTCACCTGCTTTTGTCATGCCATTTAGGTAAAACCATGAGCCTGCAATAATATTATTACTTGCCAAATTAAGGGTTTTGATTGGATATTTTGTCGAGAAAAGTTCCTCTGATATCAAGTAGGTATTATCTGACCTGTACGTCAATTGATGGATTGAGCCATCATCAAAACCCAGATAGGTTGCGGTCTGATCTGAACAGGTCACTGATAACCGATTTTTTATTTCATTTCGGTATAAAATAGTGCCATGGTAAACATCCCATACTTCAAGTTCTAGCGCTTCCTCTTCACCAGGGACCAAAGCATAGCCTTCTCGCCCAATAATCAAGTTATTGTTCGCAGTTAGTCCAAGAGTGGTAATCGATTCTCCAACATCACCTCTTGCCGGTCTTTCCCATACTGAATTTTGACCGTCTATGTAATGCACAGAACCGGATTCTAACGCAAGTATAACTCCACTATTATATGGCAAAATCTTGATAATTGACTCAAACTGATGGAATGACTCGATTAATGTTCCTTGATGATTCAAGGTTGATAATCTTCCAAGGTTATCGATCACAGCAATGAAACTTTCACAGTTGTTTAGTATCGAAACCCCACCGGGTATTTCGCATTCCCACACCGTCTTACCACCAATGGTTACACACCGCAAGCCAAAATCGTCATCGGCAAATATTATGTCATTTCCAAGGAAAAAAATTCCTTTGATGTCACTATCTATAGAAATAGTGTGATGATTTTTCCGTCCTACAAGGATATTCACTGAGCGATTAGATTCAAACCATGCGATACTATTACCGTCGTTTGAAATCGCCAACCCGCAAACTGTTGACTGCGGATTAAATGCAATTTCAACTGGGTGAGTTAGCATGATATTACCTACGGCTTGGACATCATTAAGTTCACTATCTAATGAGTAGATATTGTAATGTTGACCAACCCATTAATTTGAATCATTGTGGATATCTAATACCTGATCGTCTTCATCCATCGATGCCTTAGCATCATCATTCCTCTGGTCGTGTAAATCCTTGAGATATTCCTCGGTTATGTCTCCAGTGACGTAGACACCATTGAAACAACTGGAATCAAAGACTATGTCTTGAGGCGCCACCATTAAGGTAGATTTCTCCAAATCTTCCAGACTTTGATAGAACAGCCTGTCTGATTTTATGTGGGCATTTATCTCATCAATGCTTCGTCCATTAGCAACAAATTCGGTCGTTGCCGGCATGTCGATACCGTAGACATTTGGATATCTAACTGGCGGCGCAGCGGAAGCGAAGTAAACTTTTGACGCACCTGATTCTCGAGCCATTTCGACTATTTGTTTACTGGTTGTTCCGCGCACGATAGAGTCATCAACTAAAAGCACATTTTTCCCCTTGAATTCATTTTCAATAGTATTCAATTTGCGTCGAACCGATTTCTCTCGCAAAGCTTGACCCGGCATAATAAATGTGCGCCCAACGTATCGGTTTTTGACAAATCCTTCCCGATATGGGACACCGAGAGTATTTGCCATTTGTAGCGCGGCAATTCTTCCCGAATCGGGTATCGGGATGACTGCATCAATATCATGGTCTGGCCACTCGCGTTTGATTCTCTCGCCGAGAAGTTTACCTTGATTCAATCTGGCCTCGTACACTGAAATTCCGTCAATTACGGAATCTGGTCTAGCGAAATAAACATATTCGAATACGCACGGGTTTCGACTGGTCTCTTTGGCGCACATCCGCGTAAACAGATGTCCGGATGAAGAGATAAAAATCGCTTCACCTGGTTCCAAATCTCTTTCGATTTCAAAGCCCAAGGCAGTGATTGCTACTGATTCGCTACCGACAACCCACTCCGTTCCATCGTCTGATTCACGCTTACCAAAAATAAGTGGCCGTATGCCATTGGGATCTCTAAACGCTAACAAGCCATAACCAGAAATTAATGATACACATGCATAACCCCCCTTAACATAATCATTCAATGCAGAGATGGCATTGAAAACTGTCTCAATATTAAGGTGGGGTTCGCCATCTATTGATAGATCAGAGGAGAACTTGGTTAATTCAACTGCAAGTATGTTGAGGAGCAACTCAGAGTCACTCTTGGTGTTCATATGTCGGAAATGCTTGTCACGTAAAATCTGCCTCAGTTCAACTGCGTTGGTCAAATTACCATTGTGAGCGATAGACAAGCCATATGGAGAATTGACATACAATGGCTGTGATTCTGCCTTTGATGAAGTCCCAGCAGTTGGATACCTAACATGCCCAATTCCTATGTGACCTTGGAGCCTCTGCATGTGACGACTGTAGAATATGTTAGGAACCAAACCAGTCGACTTTCTCAGTCTGAATTGTCCTTCGAATTCAGTCATTATCCCAGCAGCATCTTGACCTCGATGTTGTAAGACTGTGAGCCCATCGTAAATCAACTGATTAACATGGTATCCTTGTTTACCAACGACGCCAATTATGCCGCACACAATATCACCACAGGTCAAATAGCAAATGATTGTTTGCTATATTTCGCCAATACATAACCATGGATTTCAGGCCTTTGGACGGTGAGCTTTCTTTGACCAACTATACTTACGCATTTTTGCTGTTGCGCCATATCCGCAAGCAGCGCATACCCGTTTTTGTTTATGGTAAGCATTTCTGCCGCACCTTCTACATCTGATGTGAGTCGTCTTTTGACGTCGACCCATAGATGGTGTACCCTTTGACATGTGCTTACCTCAGTGTTTTGGCCACCTACCAATCCTTTATGAAATAAACGGAGATAAAAAAACTATTCTTCTTCAAGCCGATTATACAATTTTTTTATTTTTGAATCTGAATGTGTAATCGTTGAAAACAAAACTCCGAGCGTAATCATAAGCGAAAATACCAGAGCGATTATGGAAATGATGGTATGTGAGATATTGTAGACTAACTGAGCACGCACTGAACCGTTTCCCTCGAGGAGCATTGGCCCCTGATTGATGAAAAATATTGTCGCACCGATGCCGACAAGCACGGCAATAGCCATACCAAAAATCGGAGCAAGCGGCCGTTTTCTTGACTCACCATAAAAGAACATATTTCCGAGCAGGAACGTGGTGCACAGGATAAATGCCGTCAATGCCGAATTAGCGACCCGTGGATTCCACTCATCTATGCCAAAATTGGGAATCTCACCATTCATACTGATGTCAACAGCAATAACCAAAAATACCGGAAAGAACAAGCCAATCAGCACAACTTTAGTCGACGGTTTGCTTCTCTCAACCATTATTCATCACCACCGAGGTTGTTTTTTATCACCTGTGTGACTTTGTCGAGTTCCTGATTATTGGGTGGTTCGATAGATTTCGGCGTCGGTAAACTCCTTTCATAAACAAAAATTACCGATGCAAAAGAAATTATCGATAAAACTGAACCGATAATGATGCCGATAATATCGGCGATTGATAACCATACATATTCTCGGAATTCAACAGCACTAAGATTTGCCGAGTCAATATTCATAGCACACATCAAAAACAAGAATGTACCTAGTGAAATGCCAAATAGGTATTTCGATTCATTGACCCGCTGATCACCATATGCAAGCATTGCTAGTCCTCCAGCCAACGCTAAACCAGTTAAAGAAATCAACAGATTAGGAAGGAATATTAGCCAATATCGGTTTATTTCACCATCGCTCATTATTGGTGTTATCTCCCACCAATGCATCAATGCAAACCATACCAATCCAGTAAAACATAGTAG
>DUJJ01000026.1:0-4202 GCA_013329865.1 Candidatus Poseidoniaceae archaeon | reverse complement strand
ATTCCTAAATTTCGATTACCATCGCTGAGTTTTCCTACCGGGACATTTCCAGAATAGGCAATATTAAACAAGCCCAGTAGTATCAAGATTGCCGGGCCAGCAATAAATCCTAGCAGATGTCCGATGGCACTTGATGGTGACTCTGGTACGGTCCATGGACTGGATAAAACTAGTAGGATGCCAGTAAATGTAATTAGGTAACCAAATTTGCTCAACGCATTACTAGATTTAACTTGTGAAACCCAAATGCCAAATGGTATGAAAGCAAACGGCAGCCAAAAAAGCAGAGCCGCTTTAATCAATTCATCCATGACCTCTGGAGGACGAACGGATTAATTACTTCATCCCTAATTTCGAGCCACAGTCATCTCTTTTTCAAATTAAATTTAGTCGGAGTTTCTAAATACCCCGCCTGAGTGGCTCGAACGCTCAAGGTGATACCATGGTGAAGATGCCACGTCAAATTAAGCGGTATAGCCCATCGGCGGGTAAGCACACTATGCACACTGTGGAGCGCGTCAAAAAGAAGCGAGCCTCTGAACTAAAGTGGGGACAGAGAAGATTCCGCAAGGTGATGGCTGGTTACCGAGGTTTCCCAAGACCAAAGCCTGACGGTAGAGAAAAGCCCACTAAGCGCGTCAATATTTTGTTCCGCTGCACAGAGACTGGTAAAGCTCATTATGCTCCATGCCAAAGGGCAAAGAAATTCGAATTGGTCGACAAATGAGGTGAATAGATGTCTGGAAAATTTATCAAAGTAACATGCAAGGATTGCGGCTCTGAATCCGTGATTTATTCAAGGGCCACAACAGTAATCGGATGCTCAGTGTGTGGAGCGATACTAACCACACCATCTGGTGGCAAAGCAAATCTCGTTGGATGCACACTGCTAGAAGCCATGGAATGAGGAGGCTGAGCCTCCATGAGCGAAATAACGAGCACCCCTGAAGAAGGGGAGCTTGTCGTTGTTACAGTCAAGAATGTCAAACAAAACGGTGTTTATGTAAACTTTGACGAATATCCTGGACTCGAGGGATTCATTTTCATCGGTGAAGTTGCTAGCGGATGGGTAAAAAACATTCGAACTTTTGTCCGCGACGGCCAGCGACTAATCTGCAAGGTAATGCGGACCAAGAAAGACGGTTCATCGCTCGAGTTATCACTAAAATCTGTGTCAGAGGAGCGGCGAAGGGATAGACTACAGGAATGGAAAAACGAACAACGCTCGCTACAGTTGTTGAAGGTATGTGGTGAAAAAGTTGGCTGGTCGGATACTGAAAAAGAATCCATTGGCGAGGATCTTGTTGTTACTTTCGGGACACTGTATGCAGCATTTGAAGAAGCAGCGATGAATGAAACAGCAATCATCGATGCTGGTTTTGAAGGTGAATGGATAAGCGAATTTATTGAAATCGCTATCGAAAACATAATTCCACCATTTGTTGAGATAAAGGGAAGTCTAAACCTATCTATCGACGTCGATAATGGAGTTGAAGTTATCAGAGATGCCTTGTTATCTGCTGAGCAATATAGCTCGGAAAAAGACGAAGTTTCGGTTATGTGTTTCTACGATGGAGCACCTGAATACAGACTAGTCCTGAAAGCCCCAGATTTCAAAACCGCCGAGGATCTATGGGTTGAAGTAACCGCATCAATAGTCAACACGATGGAAGAAAATGGTGGACAAGCGGCAAGTTTCAGGGATTAATACCGACTCTATCTTAAACCATAACAAGTAGGCAACATCATGGCAAGGCAATTATTGCAACACTGTAAAAAATGCGGTGCTTGGACTCTCCAACGTGACTGCCCACACTGTGATGAAATCGCTAATGCTGCTGCCCCAATAAAGTGGTCACCAGAAGACCAGAGAGCTAACATTCGGCGTAAAATGTATGATGTAGAATCTCCTGAGTGGTTGACAACTTTACCTAATCTGAAAACCATAACTGACTCAAGAAAGGCCATACTCGAAGAAGAGTAATGGCACAACAGATTCACATTGGAAATAGCCTGATATCAAACTGTTTGATGTCAAACATTATACTGCTAATTGAGTGATATAACGCTAATGAGTCTACTTGTTGAGTGGCGCAGTGGCAATGATTCATTGCTGAACGCTAAAATTTGCCTATTTTCCTTACCGGGAGTTGGCAACATTGGTAAAACCGCATTAGATGCACTAAATTCAACCAACGATGCAGTTGAAATTGCGCGCCTACACCATACTGCACTTCCGCCGCTAGCGGTTCTTGATGAGGATGGATTGCTTTCCCCACCACATTTATCCGTAAGAGCAATCGAAATCAAGGATGATGATTGGTTACTAACCATCACCGGTTCTTCTCAGCCGCTGGAGCCCAATAACCAAGGACAAATGGCCAGAGAGATTCTAGAATTGCTGAAAGAGCACCAAGTCAGAGAATTAATTGTCTTAGCCGGAATGGTTGATGATACCTTATCAAAGGAAATTTTTATTGTCCCAAGCAGCAGTTCTTATCGAGTTGATTTAGAATCAAAAGGCGCAATTGTTCGACGTGATGAACCAAGTTCGGGTGCGATTGGGATGGCCGCGTTACTCTCCTCACTTGGTCCCGTTTACGGTATAAGTTCTGCCTGCGCAATTGCTACAACAATTGGCTCTAGTGGGGACATTTTAGCATCACAAAACCTATTATTAGCTCTAGATAAATGGTTTGGATTTGACCTAGTGATCCCTGATGATGCAAACCAAAAATTAGTTGAAAAACTTAACGATTTATCGCCTAAACATAAAACAGATCTAGTCTCTGAATTGACAAAGAGTCACGATGCCTTCTACATGTGAGGCGCCGAGAGAGGGATTTGAACCCCCGCGTCTTACGACAGTGGATTTCGAATCCACCGCAATACCGGGCTATGCGATCTCGGCCTATGCGTTCCTTTAGCGCCATAGTGATAAGCATGATGCAATAGGCGTGAACATGCTGATTAGGTTTCATGGGCGTGATCACGATAAGTTACATGAGTTTGAGGACTCAATAAAGTTACGTGACGCGCTGTTAAAATGCGACATACTGCCGTCAACCGTGGTGGTGAGTTATCAAGATCAGATATTGCCTCTGTCAACTGTCATAACCAACGACATAGAATTATTGGTTACCACCGTTTCCTCAGGCGGTTGACGGATTTACGACATCTAGGCGCGAATTTCTACCTATTTGCCCCCGTAATTGATTCGCCCAAGCATCCAACTCTAGATTGGACAGTAAGACAATGTCGCCTTCCTCAGCCATATCATACTGGTGACCCCAATCATTGGCCCACCCTGAGACTTTGATAGATTGCTTGCCATCGAAGATAACTAGACCCTTGCGACGCCATTCACGACCATTTCTGCCAATACCAGAGCGTTCAAATTTGTAAGCCATCTTTCCCACAATATCCCATCTTGCTCTAAAATTCAGCAAACTATCGGAGTAATCTGCACCATCACTACTTATTGTAATCATACTAATTGGATCTACCTTTACGGTCAATTTACCTCGGTAATTTGAGGTGATTACAACATTCTGTAAGTATACAATATCATCTTTACTAAGACCCTGAGGATATGTCGGCAAACCGTCTTGGTTTTTCTCTGCCTTGATTTCCAATTCGGCACGATAACCATCCTTGATTATTTTTATCTCGGGTGGCTTGCCTTCGTGATAAATAACAGAATCAATGTTCGCTGATAGATTGAATCGAACATTTAGTTGCGAAAACGGAACCGTTGTTACCGGAGTGATTAGACCCGGAAGATGGTATTCTATTGCCGGTTGTTGATATTCTGTCCCGACACCGCCCTCACATATTGATGACCAATCGCATCGGTCGCAGCGGACTTCATTTTCTGGTGGGGATTGTGAAACCCCGCCTTGGCTGTATCCTCTTAATGGTGATGGGTTCGCTGGAAACATTTCTATAGAGGTTATATTATCTTTCAGCTGAACCCATAATTGCTTTATTTCCGCCTCCATTTGAGTCATTTTTTGGATGTCTGGGGCCTCAACTGGTTTTACCACATTAGCACCTAAATACCAAATTTCTAAATCGGTAACAACCTCTTTTCTTTGATGAGTAGCCCACCATAGCATTGCATACATACGCAGTTGCTCGATGTAATCACCTGAGCGGTCACCAATTCCCTTACTTGCTTTGATATCAACGATTTTAATCCG
>DUJJ01000092.1:3060-3185 GCA_013329865.1 Candidatus Poseidoniaceae archaeon | reverse complement strand
GGGTTTGGCATGCTCATTGTCGAGGTCTGATTGCGTAGATTCTGCACGATTCTTGCCCGCACTGGGTTGCCGATTTCGAAATCATGCGCGCCGGATACGAATCCAACTAAACAATCTAGCCATTT
>DUJJ01000092.1:0-2665 GCA_013329865.1 Candidatus Poseidoniaceae archaeon | reverse complement strand
TTCAGAAGGAGTTACTTTGTTCGACTCATTACGCGGTCTAATTCTTCTTCTGGTTGGTGCGGAAACATCATCAATGTCGAATGATATACTCGTGCCAAATGTCCCCTTTCTTGCGTTACTCCCCAACTCTCGACCCATCTTTTTCGATAATAACTTCACCCCGGCTAATAAAACCCTTTTCCCGACAATAATCTAACTTTGTTCGATTAAATAGGTTCTTGATAGCGCGCAGCGATGATATTAATACTATCTTGCAGATTTTTACTGTTGACAAAATCAATATCTATTTCCGGTTGATTATCTGCCTCAATCAGTTGAATCATATTGTTAGCAACTCGGGAGATTTCATCAACAATCGTTATCGAGGCCATTCTCGCTGATCTCGACATTGGATTTAAGTCAACAACTATGACGGTTTTGCCCATTTTAACTAACGCCTCACAACGATCACCATCTTCCAATGGGACCATAATCACATCACTTGAAAAAATACCCATAGCGCAACATTTTGCTCTTGGGCCCTCAAGATTTGGAATCCTAGTATCGGGATTCTCTCCCAAAATAGGCGTAGTTATGCCATGTTCAAGTTTTATCGCTTCTAAATGCTTTATCAGTGCCTCGATTCGTGGTCCAGTTCGATAGAATATGTTGAGCTCTACCGGGCAGTTTAACGCTTGAGCAATCTCCATTAACTCCTTTCCTGCAAGCGCTGCAGTGTTGCCATTTATGGTGATTATCGGTTGCTTTGCTGCGATCAGGTGAGCAAGTGCATTTTCGGTCGCTAACATAGCACTGTTGGAAGTTTTTTCTCCCAATAAATAATCAAAAGCTTCGCCCCTGCCGTGGGCTATCATGGCACTATCTGCTAGCATTCCGTTCGCCGCGGCAATTTCCAATTTGTGTCGGCTTAGTAGTGACTCATACCTGGGATGGCTAACATCGGCAGTGAATTTTCCCATCTACTCACCCATCATCATGGAGATGTCTAATGGAGGCACTCCGCGATTTATTGCGCTGGTTGACAAGACATCAACTCCGCATTCGAACCAATCATCTAGGCTGTCATAGGTGATATTGCCGCTTGCTTCCAATAACGCCACATCCCTAAGTCCCATGTCGTTTAATTGAGCAGCCACATCTTTACAACGCTCGGGTCCGAAGTTGTCGAGCATGATAACCAACTGTGCGTCCGAATCTTGATGTGTTTGGTGCCAAACAGCAGCAGCGGTGAGTGCCTCTTTCTCGTTACGCACCTCGATTTCAATAAATGATGCTAAAGCGTCAGTTTGTTGTGACATGATTAGTTGTGCAATTTTCCGATCGTTAGTCAGGGTTGCATCATCAATGGCTGCGAGATCATTTTCTTTTATCATCAAAGCATCTTCCCGATTTAGCCTGTGTGTTAACCCCCCACCTAAATGAACAGCCCACTTGTCTAGCAAGCCCCAAGTAGTTTTGCGCGTGCATGCTACTTGTCTCGCAGCTTTACTAGCCCATTTCCGAGTTTCAGTAGCGATACCAGAGAGGTGACCAAGAATGTTAAGGATACTTCTTTCAAATAACAAGATACTGTCTTTACAACCATTTAGATTGGCAATCTCTTCACCGTTTGCCACTTTTTTACCATCGGAGGCCCGCCAGTTTACTTGTATTGCTGGAGCCCAGATTTGCAGCAAATGATCAACCATCGCCGTACCGGCTACGATACCATCTCCTTTTGCGACAATGGTCGCATCGATTCTGTCACTTGAACCGAAAGCTGGGCTATCGATACCGTCATCAGCAAGAATTGCCGTCACCCACCGGTCCATGCTTGAGAGTAACATTCTGCTTACGCCTTCTTCTGCAGTCCACAGCAAATGTCCTCGATCATGAGGAAGCTTCGTTGCACCGGCCATGTTCGTCCTAAGAATCACTTGATTTTCAATTACACCCATGGTTTTACTAGGCAATTTTGTCAAACTATGAGATATTTCAAATCAATTGAATTGATGGCATTGTTATGGAGAAAGAGTATGTGTCGCACATTGGCGGACACATAACGCTTTTCTTTACCGTCGAAAAAGAAGGCAGGTTATTACGTAATCAGGGCAGTAGGGGCGTTGGCATCAACATAGAGCACGGCGTCCAAGTAGAACTATCAGTCAAAGACATTGCTGGTGATGTCAGTGACAGCAGTATCACCATCAACACTTATGAGAACCATGAGATGTCGGATTCTGACGGTTTCTATCGTGAACTGCTGGATGATTTGGTGTTTGCTAGGTTGTTGGATAAGTCTCCGTCATTTAATATTTCAATTGACCTTGAACTGCCAACAAGCCAGGGCTTTGCTATGTCCGCAGCAGGGCTTATTGCCGTTGCGCTAGCATGTAGGCAGTACTCAAATCGGGGCACAAAAGATCAATACTTCCGTATATGTCATAGGATAGAACGTCAGAAAGGTTCTGGATTGGGTGATGTCCTAGGAATCTATGCTGGCGGCGTAGAAATAAGATTACAACCGGGCGCACCGGGGGCATCTGGTAGAAGTCTCGGTTTCAAGTGCAAACAACCCGTCGTTTTGGTATGGCAGCCTGAGGAATCACGGCATACAGCGAAATACATCGACAACCGAGACTGGCAGACGAAGATTTCTCGTGCAGGTCACAAGGCGCTAAATGCC
>DUJJ01000106.1 GCA_013329865.1 Candidatus Poseidoniaceae archaeon | reverse complement strand
GTTTGAGTTATACAAAAGAAATTCAGGCGAGGGTGACGTAAATAACGATGAGAACTGGCGATCCGTTTTCGATGATTCTTGGGCTACACCGAAAATCTTGCAGGATTTCCGACTGACGATAAGCGATATTCCAACTCCACCAGAGTCTGCAGTGTTGCATGTTTGGGTGCAATACGACCATGATGCAAATTCCAATGGTTTAGCTGAGGAATCAGAATATATTCAGGTGGCAACGACCAGTAATGGTGCAGCACCAAATGCTACCTTTATAGGTACTTACAACGATTTTGCTAATTCAGGCCTAAAGGGCAAGGTTAGTGTGTGGATTGAGTCCTATGACCTCGCAGGTAATCCTGTTGACGGTGGTGGGGGCCCAGGCTTTGATAACGATTATCTAACTTATGTTGGAATGGATTTGGAATATCCAACAATCAAATCACTGAACATTGAAGATTCAAACGGAGTCAGAATGTTGAGCAATATTCCAGCCAATGCACCTGACGGCGTTGGTATTTGGAATCAAACCATGTTTGCAGGCAACCAATACAATCTGATTATTGAAGCGGAAGATGGAAATGGGTGGAAGGATGTTGAAATGCTTGAAATTATCTTGGCTCCTGAAGAGACAAATTACGATTCAACTATCGTTTATTACCCCAGAAACCAATCTGCCTACGCAACCAGTGAATTATTCTCGATTGCGGTTGATTCCGCAGGAGACTCACTAGCCACCATAAGAACCCTAGATGGAAATGTGTTAATTGATCCGTTTGAACCAGAGTTCATCATTAACATCCCGATTAATTTTGAATGGGGTCTACCACTCTCCTCCCAATATACTCCATCATTCCAGATCAAAGACCTCGATAATTCCCCAGTTTTCTCTGAAAGTTCATATCGTCAAACATGGACATATCAAAACGATATGAGACTAGATTTCCGCTCAAATCTAGATGAGAAGCGGATGATTTCTCCAACCCTGACCGATCAAAACATACCAATATCTGAAAATCTATATCATGAGATAGGACAAGAGACATTCATTGGTTCGGTGACTGGCGGCGATGTTGTAATGTTCTCTGGTCAATACTCGTTCACTTCGGGTATTCTCGAGAACGTATTCATTACGCCTGAAGCAGAGTTAACTATGGAGATAACTAGGAAAGAGGTATTCCGAGATTCAGAACGAGATTATGATCCGGTTGAGGAAGAGATTACTACCCATACTTTCACTGGTGGTGTATTTGATATCCCGATTAAGATGCCATCCTACCAAAACGAATTTGAGTATGAATTTAGATTGATTAACCTCCCAGTCGGCGCAGAAGATTTGACTACCGCATACTGCTTTGGCTCGGTAATCAACGGATGTGGCAAGTTTGTCATCAAGGTTGATGACGAGGCGCCAAAACTAGTATTCGGATCATGGTCTGCTTCCAGAGGCGAAACAGCGTCTAACGGCTTGGAGCCAGAACTGTATGATAAGATGCCAACATCTAGCTATCATTGCGTAGACGTGTCGAGTCAAATAGAAGAGCGCGGCAGTCTTGCAGAGGATGCTACAACGTTAAACTGGATTTACTACAATGGTAACCCTCAAGATGGCAACGTATGGAACGTGTATCAGAACAATTACGGAACGACGCCACTTTCTGCATCAATGAATCTCTCAGCCGGAAGTCTTGGTTACATCAGAGCCAGTGCAGACTGTGTCGACCTATGGCCGGTTGGATTTGGGCAATTTGATGTGACAGAATCCAACCTTAACATTCCAGGACTGGAGGTTAACCTAGTAATGTGGGTTGAAACAGTCGATGGAGCAGGTTCGCCGATAATTGGTGCCGGACGTTACTTCGACGATGGTTCAGCAGTAGGCATCGAGGGCAATGATAATGATGGCCAAGACAGCTCAACCTACATGTTAGAGTTCGAAGGTAGTAATTTCGAGGTTAGAAATACCAGAACAATCCCAGATTCGCCACAGGTTGGCGATAAAATTACTCTTGAGGTTGAATTAGTCAATTCGGGTATACCCGGTATCGCTAATTTAGAAATTAAATCGGTTACCAATAATCAACCTCCGGTATTCGAGGGTTACATCACAAGCGAAATTATCGGCAAAGACCAAGCGCAGTGGGTTTCAATCGAATTGGAGGAATTCACTGATGCTACCACTGGAATGTATTACATCGTCTACGATAACGAAACTAAGGATATTCTGTTTAATGGCAAAGACGAAGGAAAAACCTTCAATGTCAAGGTGACTGCTTCAGGGACTGATGGTTTGTCTACCGGACTAATCGTCATCGTCTTGATTGGTGTTATTGCTATACTTGCCGTTGTAGTCGTGGTAATATCTCGCCGCAACAGAGAAGATGACCTCGAGGATGAGTTTGAGTATGATTATGAAGATGATAAGTCCTATGCATCAATACCTCAACAGACTCAGACTTACTCAGCACCGGCAGCAGCAGTAAGCCCAGAAATGGCAGAAGCGATGGAGAAGTTTAGTTTCTGGACACAAGAAGAAATTCAGGGTTACTTCGATCAAGGTTGGAGTGTCCAACAACTCGAAGAATGGCTAGAAAATCAATGAGTGAGTTCTAATGTCCTCTAGGCTAGGATGGAACGACCTTGTGTGGGATGACCCCGATGGCGGCAAGATTATCCTCCATGGCACAATTCCTACAGTTGTCTTTCCGCGCAAATTACGTCCAGCAATTGAATGGCACGGACTTGGTCTATTAGAGTCAGATGAAGTAGTCGAGTTGTGGGAACAAGAAGAAAAAGATGAGGCGGAATCAAGCGGAGTAAATCTCGCTCACGGTCTGGTTTCGGGCGGCACAATGGGTATCTTTCTTGAGGAGGTAACTCAGATTGAAGATGTCACTTCAGGTCGCTTTCCTGACCCAGAGCCGAGGAGAGTCCACAGGCTTGCACAACGGCATAATCGGCCGGTATTTTTCATTGAACCAGAACTGGATGATGAGGAGTGGGAGGCTCACATGATTGCTGAGGCTAGGGAAGTTTCCCGTTGGAAAAAATTACTGGCTCTTGTTACCGTTGGGAAAAAATGGCGAAAACGAGTCAAAGTTAACATCTTCGAGGCCCAAAAACCACCAAAAGGAGTTAGTGCTAATTTGTCCTCCGCTGCGGTTTTATGCGCCACATGGTGGGACATGAATGAATGGCTGATTGGCGAGCAGATTTCACAGAGTCGGAACACTCGCTTTGCATCTCGCCTCAGGGGAGCACTTAAGGAATTACGGACAGATTTCGGTAAGGAAGCAGTCCTACTCGTACCGTTATTCATGCCGTGGCGCTCCGCTATGTTCAATCAATTAGCAAAGTTGCCGGATGTAGAGGAGAATTCATCAAACAAGACCTCTAGGGTGGATTTGGAGGAAGAATGATGGCGACAAGCGGAGTTGATGTCAGAGTCGAAAATCAATTGGTTAGATTCGTCCCGACATCGCCAGTTGATCATGATGCTGTTATTTCGCAGTTAGCGGGGCAAAAAAATGGCAATATTGTCGTTAAGGCCCTGGAGAAGCCGCGCGCAACTATAATCATCGACGAGGCTGGGAGAATCGTTGTTCACGGGACACACAGGGTTGAAGTCGCCCGTGCTGCAGCCAAAGAACTGTTACTCCGTCTGGGGCTTGATGATACTGGACTCCAAACAGAATTAGGACCGGTAATTGCCTCCTTTAATTTTGATTCAGGAGTCAATGTTGAAGCTATGGACAAAACTTTCACTGGAGGTAATTCAACTTATGACCAGCGGTTGGAGTGCGCAATAATTCAAGACACTCGGCATAACCTAAAGCTGTATGTCTGGGCTAATGGCAAGTGTGTTGCTAGTGATGCCAGGCACCCTAATATGGTGGCGATGTCTGCAGTATTTTGGAAAACACAACTGCAGGAAAATAACCTACTGTTGTGAGTGGTAATATGTCTAATCAAAGGCTTGCATGGCACGGGCCGATTTTAGATAATCACTTTCATCTGAATAGAAACGGTAGATATCTCGATGCTGCACGGGATTTTAAGAACGCAGGTGGCACCAATATTGTCCTAATCCATTGTCCAGATTTCGCTGCACCACCAACCACCAAACAGGGCCACAAAGCCGCATATCAAAATACGATAGACATGGCAGAATCAGTTAGATCCGAACTTGGTCTAAGTGTCAGAGTAGTTCTCGGGCCTCATCCTGCTGCCTTTGCGCGTCAATTCATCGAGTGGGTTGAACTAGATGGAGCAAAAGGCAAAGAAATGGCAATGGAAAATTATCGTGATAGTGTTGCCGAGGCGGTAAAGTTCTATCATGAAGGCAAAGCGCATGCAATAGGTGAAGTTGGTAGACCACACTGGGATGTAAGTCAAGAAATTTGGGATTTATCAAACGATTTGTTGAGTGAGACTATGACCCTCGCAGCAAATGAGGGCTTTGCCTTACAATTGCACGTTGAGGGAGAACTTGAATCAACATATCGTGATATGGCAAGAATGGCGGACAAATCTGGTCTGCCAAAAGAACGTCTGATTAGACATTACTCACCACCCAATGTTAACGCCGAAGTAACCCAAGGACTGACTCCTAGTGTACTAGCCGGTAAGGGTGCAATAGCCACATTGCTAGAAACCGCCGAACAGTGTAGTCATGGTTTTCTTCTAGAAACGGATTACATGGATGATTTACGCAGACCCGGTGCAGTGCTCGGGCCCAAAACTGTCCCTAAGCGGACTAACCAGTTGTTAGCCGCCGGAATTGATGAGGAATTATTGTGGCGAGCCCATGTTGATTTGCCTAACAGATTATACGGCCAAGAGTGAAGAAAAAGCGGACATTTTTCCAGCACATTCATCAATGAATGTCCTTACCGGCAACTGGTTCAACATGAAGCGTGCTGGTTTGGGGGTGTTGATAATTGCAGTATTTCTACTGCCACTAATTCCGGTAGCAGGAGCGCAAAACCCAGTTTTTGGGGTAAACCTAACATGTGATTCACCAGCTGAAATGGATGTCAGTCCAGCAGGTTACGCACCCGTAGAGATGGTTTGCACGATAGAAAATACTGCGACGGTTGGCGCATCGAAAATTGAAATTACCAATGAGTGGAATGGTGGAGCAACCGCCGATATGTTAGGTGCAACCGGAGAATACAGCGTCGAAGCGGGGGAATCGGAAGAATTCACAGTTACCTTTAGCGGAACAACAAAACAAGCCTCAAGCAATAGTTACGAGTTCGACATATTTGCTACGGTTACTGAGTGGAATTCCATACCCCTCAATGAACCGTTTCCGAGGGAAAATGATTCTTTCTCAGACTCGCTTGAAATCGCTACATACGGTGCAGTAGAGCTCAGAATTAATGATGTATCGACGAGGAAGGTAGAATCGGGTAGTGAATTTTCAATCAACCTACAATTTACTAACAAGGGTAATGACAATGACAGGGTCAGGGTCGATATCGCTAATATTAACGATTTGAAGCAACAAGGGTTCAGTTTCATCGGTTCAGAGTTCGTTGCAGAAGATTTGGCTATGGGGGCAACCTCAACGATGAGGGAAATCAAAATTCTTGCCCCAGACGATTTAGATACGACGACAAATTTTGATTTTCAATTCCAAGCTAGTTCAACCAATGATGCCAACGCTGACCTAAGCGAGACAATGATTCCAGTCTCAGTTGAGTCGACTCAGTCATCTGGAACATTAACAGGTGGTATTAGTGAGGTTGGCGAGGATGATTTGATGCTTTATGGTGCAATAGCTGGCGGAATAATTCTGTTCTTACTACTAATCGGCATAGTATCTCGGTCTATACGCAAGCGGGCTGCTAAAAAAGTAACTGAAGAGCCGACCATTGAACTGGACGAACCAGAACAAGATGAGTTTGATGACTTGTTCAGCGACTTGGATGACATCGATATTGACACCGATGAATTTGATGATTTGCTCGAAGAATTTTGATTTAGTCTAACGATTCGCCAAGAATCCTGACTATCGATTTTGACCTATTTTCAACATTTTTGATGGTAACAGTCAAAGAGCGAGTGTGGTCTGCCAACCTTGTAATAGGTGGCTGTGCTATGTTACAACTCAACGGGAAAACGGCATTCGTGTTCGGTGTTGCTAGCGAAGACTCAATCGCTTGGGCGATTTGTAAGATGCTTGCAGAAAGCGGCGTCAGCCTCTACCTTGGCTATCAAAAGCGCTTTCGTAGCAGGATTTTTCAGTTGAAGGATAAACTGCCACAAATTGCGGGATTCTACCCACTAGATGTGGCCAACGATGAGACAACAAAAGAATTCTATGATGCGTTTAGCGCTGATAATCCCGGAAAAAAAGCCGATATACTGGTTCATGCAATTGGTTTTGCTCCAAGGACCTGTTTTGATCGGCCGATCTTATTCGTCGAAGACCACGATATCAATACCGCTATGACAATCTCAGCCAACTCACTGCAACGCTGTCTCAAGTTTGGCCTACCATATCTAAACCCAAACTCGTCGACAATTACTCTTACCTACGCAGCGTCAAACCGTTACGTACCGTCATATGGTATCATGTCAATGGCCAAGGCGGCACTGGAATGCTGGACTCGCGAGCTTGCGTGTCATCTGGGTCCAGATGGACATCGGGTAAATTCCATTTCCTCAGGACCCATTAGAACAATTGCCGCCTCAGGAATCCCTGGATTTGAGAATATTTTGGACCACGTGGAAAGAAATGCTCCACTCAGACGTAATGTCAACCAAAATGATGTTGCTGGTGCAACACTCTGGCTGGCAAGCCCATTGTCTAGTGGAGTAACTGGTCAGTGTATTTATGTCGATGCAGGCTATTCAATCACTATGGTTCCTGAAACAATAATGGATAATTGAGGTGGTCAGTTGAGCATTACAACGGCAGACGGAAAGGTTGCAGAAGGGTTATTGCAAGATCCATTTGAACCAGTCGCAATTATTGGCTTAGGTGCACTGATGCCAGATGCTGAGGATGTTGATGAATTTTGGCAGAATATCAAACATGGCAAGGTTAGCATCAAGGAGGTGATGCCTGAGAGGTGGCCTGGCAAAGTGGAAGATTTTTGGAAATTAGGCGGCCCTGGCAACATAGAAGAGGGATACACCTATGCTAAGATTGGAGCATTTGTTGATGGTTTTGAATTTAATTGGCGTCGTTGGCGCCAACCTCCAGGAACCTTAGGGCAGATAGATCCATGCCAACTGTGGGCTGTTGAGGTCTCAGCTGCAGCCCTGACACAGGCAGGGTATGATGGTGGGTCAAATGACTTCGATCGTTCAAAATGTGGGGTAATCTTCGCCAATGCTCTCGGAGGTGAAAATCGCAATCTGTCAAACATCAGGGTTTGGTCAAATCATACAAAGAATGTCGCAGTTAAACACGGCTTGCCAGAACAAAATGCTGATGATTTCAAGGCCGAGATTGTCGAAAACAGTCCGAGAATTGATGAGGACACAATGCCGGGAGAACTCGCTAACGTTGTCTCTGGGCGTGTGGCAAATCTGCTTAATCTCCAAGGTCCGAATTATACAACCGATGCGGCTTGTGCCTCATCCATGGCGGCAATTTTGGATGCGTGTAGGCTGCTCCAAAACCGGCAGGTTGACCTAATGCTTGCCGGCGCGTCAGACCGAACTATGGATCCCGCAACTTTTGCTAAATTTAGTGCCATAGGAGCCTTATCGGCTAGTCACTCAACGCCCTTCGATGCTCGAGCCAATGGTTTCGTTATGGGAGAAGGTGCCGGAGCACTGGTTCTCAAAAGGTTGTCAGATGCGATGCGTGATGGCGATACTATCCACGCTGTAATCAGGGGTGTTGGGGGTTCCTCAGATGGTCGGGGTAAAGGGATTACCGCGCCGAGTCAACGAGGACAAATCCAAGCCATTGCAAGAGCCTATCAACAAGCCGGATATGAACCATCTACTGTCGGTCTCGTCGAGGCACACGGGACCTCGACCAAGGTTGGGGATGCCACAGAACTATCCTCCTTATCCACTCTATGGACCGGACTTTCCGGTGGCGATCATGTCGCTGTGGGTTCAATCAAATCCCAAATTGGTCACCTGAAAGCGGCAGCAGGCATTGCCGGGGTCATGAAAGCAGTACTTGCATTACATAACAATACGATACCTCCGTCGGCTGGTTTTGAAACACCAAATCCGACCGTTGATTGGACAAACATCCCATTTTACGTACCGACAAAATCCACAGATTGGGTTGCTCCCAGCCTCCACCCTAGACGCGCTGGGATTTCCTCATTTGGTTTTGGTGGGACCAATTTCCATATCGCTCTCGAAGCTTTTGATTTGCAATATCACGAGAATCTAGTAGAACAATGGTCCAATAATCAAGTCACTACCATACCGGCCTCGAACACCGCATCTATTTTCGATACAACAGCCAAACCGACGATGACGCATGAAGACTTGAAATCGATAGAAGGTGGTTTACTGTTGGTTTCATCAAACAGTATCGATGGTTTGGTGACTAAAATCACCAGTTTATCATTTGCAGGGCCTTCATTCGATGATGATCCATGTGGCAGGAGGCTGTCTAAAGAATTGTATGATGCTTCACAATTTTCGAAAAATGATTCTCACAGAATGGCAATCATTGCAACTTCTTGGGCAGAATTTAACAAGCGAATCAGTTTGGCAGCCAAGGCGATTGATGACAAGGCGAAATGGGGCTTCTTACAATCGCAAGGAGTCTTAATTACCGATGAGCCTGCATTACCGGCAGGGGCTAAAATTGCCCACATGTATCCCGGTCAGGGCAGCCAATATGTTGGTATGACGTTTGATTTGTTCAAACGCTATACTGCGGTGCAAAAGGTATGGGAAAAGTCAGACCAAACCATGGTTGATGTCCTCGATGGAGAGACGCTGTCAAGCTTTGTTCTCCGCAATAATCTTACCAAGGAAGAATTGATCGAATCAGAGCATAAACTCAAACAAACTGAATATACTCAACCTGCGATGCTAACGGCCGACTTAGCAATTGAGCGACTCCTCAATGCCCATGGTCAAAATCCTGATATGGTAGCCGGGCACTCATTGGGAGAGTATGCTGCGCTTATGTCATCTGGAATCCTCAACATGGACGGGGCATTACGAGCCTCTGCTGCCCGTGGTACTGAGATGGGCTCAGTGCAAATCGATGATAAAGGCTTGATGGCAAGTGTTACCGCGCCATATTCGGAGGTTGCCAAGGTATTGGAAGAAACGGATGGTTACGTTATTGCGGCAAACAAAAACTCACCAAAGATGACAGTAATTGCTGGAGAATCAGACCCCGTTAAGGCCGCAATGAGCGCCTTCGAAGCCAAAGGATTCTCAACAACTCGGTTAGCAACCTCTCACGCCTTCCATTCACGCATCGTTGCGCCAGCAAATGAACCGCTGCGTAGGTTCCTTGAAACGCTAGAAATTAATTGGCCTAAGATTCCAATAACAGCCAATTACGACGGGGAATTCTATGCTATGGACGGCGAGGATGCAAAATCAGCAGTGCTGGAGAAACTAGCGCCTCAGATGGCCTCATCCGTTGAATGGACTGCTCAAATGGAGAGAATGTATGAATCCGGCGCAAGGGTATTCATTGAGGTTGGGCCAAAGCGTGCTCTGAGCATGTTTGCAACGCAAATATTGGACGGTAGGCCGCACTTACCGATAATGACAAATCATCCAAAACAGGGTGGCATAGCGACTTTTTTGGCTGCCATTGCAGGAATTTACCTA
>DUJJ01000045.1:1371-7588 GCA_013329865.1 Candidatus Poseidoniaceae archaeon | reverse complement strand
TTTTTCAGCTCAGGAATAAACCCTGGAGGAGAGGATAGGTTCTACGATACCGCATTTTCGCCAGACGGAAATTTCATCGCCGTCGGCAGTGAGGGTGACTGGTATATTTCAGAAATAAGCACTGGAAATACCGTAGAAGCCATCTCTAGTCCGCCTGATTCTGTCAATGCTATCACTTGGTCTCCAGATGGCAATTACATAGTTATGTGTGGCGCTTATGAATCGAATGGTGCTAGGGTGCAAGTCCACGAATATGATGGTAATTCGTGGCCAATCATATGGGAAGTGCCAACTACAACCTCATGCTCGTCAGCAGATTTTTCTCCAGATGGTTCTAAATTTGTCATCGGCATGTATTGGTATTTGGGTGATGGGGCAACCGCGAAAATCTACGAAACCGATACCGGCCTACTGGTGGATACCTTTTCCGGACCAAGACCAAATAATTGCGGACAAAATAATAACCAGTGTGGCCAAATAGACGGAGTTTCTTGGCACCCTGATGGTAGCAAGATCGTGACTTCGCACACCAGAAACGACGAAGGCGTTTACTTCTGGGTTGCTGATGTTGACGAGGATAATGATGGTTACAACACGACTGACCAAGGTGATGGAGTAGTGGACGCGTTCCCGACCGACGGGAGTCAATGGGATGACACCGACGGTGACGGTTTTGGCGACAACCCAGACCCAGCAACCACCCCTGATGCCTGTATTGACCTGTTTGGAACCTCAACCGCTGATCGCTACGGCTGCCCAGACCGCGATGGTGACGGTTGGTCTGATGATGGAGACTGGGCGCCAGACGACCCAGAACAGTGGGCAGACAGTGACGGGGATGGTTATGGGGATGAGTATTATTATGAAGTCGTCAACACATTCTATCACGTTAACCAACGAGGCGATGCGTTTCCCAATAATCCAACTCAATGGAATGATTCAGATAGCGACGGTTGGGGGGATAATTACGCCAACCAATCCTGGGACGAGTTCAGAGAGTCCACTTGGCCGGGCATTCTAGTAAGCGGTGCTACGGAAATTGACCAGTTCCCAATCAATCATTATCAGTGGCTAGACACTGACGGTGACTGGTGGGGTGACAATCAGATTGGTGATGATGCTGATGCCTGTCCATATGTGTACGGTAATTCTACCGCCGACAGGTATGGTTGTCCTGACACTGATGGTGATACATACTCAGACCCGACAGCAAATTGGGGTGCAGTCTCCTCGACGGGTTATTGTCAAGCAGATGGATTACCTCTCGATCCAACACAATGGTGTGACCGTGATGGAGACGGTTTCGGCGACAACCAAGATGGCAACCTGCCAGATGAGTGTCCTGATGAAGCTGGTTCATCAACCATCGATCGAGTTGGTTGTCTGGACACCGATGGTGACGGTTATTCAGACCAAGGAGATCCTTTCCCGAATGATGATACTCAATGGGAAAATAGGGATGGAGACTCCCTAGAATGCGGCGGAGACAACCAATCTGGTAATAATCCAGACGTATTCCCTGATGACCCTACACAGTGCAAAGATACCGATGGCGATGGTTATGGTGACAATGCCGCAGGCAATAATGGTGATGCGTTCAAATTTGACCCGACCCAATGGTCTGATTTTGACGGTGACGGTTACGGTGATAATAATGGAACAGGTGCAGTAAACGGTGATATCTGTCCAACTCAAGCCGGTAATTCTGCCAATCCGATTTCTAGAGGTTGTCCTGATACCGACGGTGACGGTTTCGTCGACCCTGAAGATGCATTTCCGCAAAATCCACTGCAGTGGTCTGATAGTGACGGAGACGGCTACGGAGATGAAGTCAACAAACCAGGCGGAGACGACTGCCCAGCGACATTTGGTACATCCAATGAGAATAACCGTTACGGATGCGTAGATTCGGATAACGATGGTTGGGCTGATGTTGATGATGAATTCCCGGAAGACGGAGAACAGTGGGTTGATACCGATGGCGATGGTTACGGCGACAATTATCTATGGACAGTCACTTTCATCGAGGATGCTGATAACCCAGAAAGAATCCTTGAGCTAAGAGAGCAGAGAGGTGATGCTTTTCCTTTGATGCCCGATGAGTGGAGCGATCAGGACGGTGATGGTAAAGGTGACAATCTAAGCGATGATTTCCCTCTCGAGGTTACCCAATGGAATGATTTGGATGGTGACGGCTATGGAGATAACTTCACCAGTGGAGCATATCAGCCAGATGATTGTCAGAAAACCCCGGGAAGTTCTTATCGTGATGTGTTTGGATGCTTGGATTCAGATAATGATGGAACAAGCGATACTTCTGACCCGTGTCCTTACGACCCGGACATTTTTGAAGGCAGAATCGGTTCGGTAGTGTGCGAAATTACCGAGCCACAGCAAGACGGTGAAGTCGCAATAGATTCATCTGCTGACGGCGGTGAACCGACTCTAATTTACCTAGGTATCGCCATAGTAGTCTTACTATCGGTTATCATTGTCGCACAATTTTCCAAGACGATGGCGAGGAACAAAGCTCGGCAAGAAAAGCTGGATGAAGCAATGGTTAATTCAGCCTTCTCGGAAGAGGATGAACGTCGCACAGCGTGGATTGACTACTATGTGACCAACGGCCAGCTAGATGAGGCGAGAGCACTCGGCTGGGTTGGTGAAGATCCGACTGAAATGCCGCAATGGAAGCAATATGAAATTCAGCAGCAACAAGAAAAGGACGCTGCGATACCCAAGATGTTTGACCTAGATGACATCCTATGATTGCTGAGCCCTTTGTCGCCGAGCTTGTTCTGCCATGTTATCATCGAATGATAAAAACGGCAGATTGTTCCAAAGGGCGGTATCATGAGCAGACTGTATAGCTAGATTTTCCGCTAAAAACACATCAAGTTTCAGAGTAGTCGGGATAGAGCCATCTTCTCGTTCATACTGGTGTCCGGGTAGAATCAGTGAGTCCATTGGTGTGGTCCTGAGAATATCCTCTAGGTAAACTACTGATTGGCGTTGATTTTCCTGATTGCCACCAAATAAATCCGTTCGGCCACAACTGTAGAGGAATAAACAATCACCAGTGATGATAATGCCTGCTCCGATTATTGTTACATGACCTGGAGAATGCCCCGGAGTACAGTGGACTGTGAACTCAATGGCCCCGAACCTTTCTGTTACGGATGATAAGGGGCGGTGATTCCACCAGTTTGCGCGAGCCGATTCATACCCACGCTGCTGCTCAAGAATATGGCACCTAAGAATCGGCTGATTATCGCTTGCGCGATACAATTCTTCCACCCCTTTGATGTGGTCCCAGTGAGTATGTGTGAGCCATATCTCAGTAATTTCTACCTTTAGTCCCTGACAGAAATCTAGCCAAAATTTTCCGTCAAATGGGTCAATAATACAAGCCTGATTGGTAGATTTACAAATAATAAGATGATTGAGATTATCCCATTCGCCTAACTGCTGCTGATACAGCAGTATTTCTTCTGTCTCTAAAATTAAATCTGGCAACCCAACACACCACAACTAATTGCTCTAATCGACCGCTGCCCTTTCAAATGATAAGTTATACTGTCAACCATGGCGGGAAAGGGCAGAATGGTAATTGCCATACTCGCCGGGATTGTTATTTTTTCCGCAATTCCAAATACCTATGCTGAAACAGCAGACACCGTCGATGTCAAAATTGAATTAAACACCCTGAGTGATTATTACATATCAGGCGACGTGCTAAACCTAGAGCCGGAATTGTATAATCCATCATCAACCACTCATATTGATAATAATCCTTCGTGTGATTATACTTTCGAGGTTTTCAATGCCGTTAACTCACTCATCTTCTCATCGGAGAACAACTGTAGAAATCAAATTCAGGCACTTGAAATCAACCAGGGCGAGCGATTAGAATTGATGCGCCAAACTTGGGATTTTACTAGTAGTGATGGACAAGAAATACCGACTGGTTCATACCTAATTGTCGTCTCTCACAGCATTGTAGAAATCAGTGACACCCGAGTTTTGCAGTATTTTGGGAACAGCACACTACCAAATAACATCGAACTAATTTACAAAACAGTTGACATATCAAGCAATGATGCAACCGCAGAGTTGATTCAATTGTTCATTCACAACCCGACTGCCGACAAAGTTAGTTTGGCGGGAGTTGACTGTAATATCATTATTGAGAGCGATCTAAACCGTGAAATCTTTGACAACTGCCTTGACGATATCCAATTGCTTCACCCCTACGAGAATATGTATGTTGGAAATCACATAATCGACCAACAATGGCTAGATTCATCAGATAGTTTCAATCTTTACCTTACTGGAGGCAGCCAATTTCAACAACTGAATTCCATCACTCCAACTGCGTCCGTGGAGCAGACAGATGATGATAATCAAGTAAGGCCGGATTTGCAACAGATTACTTATCACCTGACGGAAACAGATTCTAATCCACATCTTTCAATCATGGCAGACTATCATACGCTTACCAACTCACAAATAAACAACTGTGACCTGAAGCTCCTAATCGTCAACGATTATGGTGAAATTTACCACTCTGACGTAATTGATTTTTGTCAGACCACAACTCAAGCAAGTGAAATTTCTCCTGATGTCAACCGTGTGAAAGTTTATGATTGGGTATTATTGAGTGAAGATAGTTGCTTAGTAGACTTTGGTAAATACACAATTATTCTGGAAGGTAAACAGTTCTCAAAGGCCGATTTTTTCCTAAACATTCCCAATGATTCAAGCAGGTGCAATGACAATAACCTACAAATTGATCTAGACAACCAAGTTGCTGAAAATTCACTCTACACCACGGTAAAAATCACCACAGATAATAATTTGAGAGTATTTTCAGATTGCACATTGGTCGTCAATATGGTTATGATGGATATGAATGATGAAATTCTACAAAACGAGTTTTGCGATTACAACAGCGGAAATTTCTTTACTCCGCCAAATGGCATTTATGAGATTCATCAGAAGGTAGACATCCCCAACGAGTTAATCGCAAGTGAATACATCGCAGTGACGCACAAAGTAAGTTTTGAATATACTTCAATCTACTCAGAAAACATATACCTTGTGTCCGGACAAATGGCTATTAATCCAAAGTCAACCTATCAGATTTCTGGGGTTTGGAATTCAATTGCGTTAGATGATGAACAGTGTTGGATGATAAGTGCACCCAACTCCGCCTATATCCTCCAAGACGGAAATCATGACTCCGGTTGGGCACCAAAAGAGTCCTGGTATGGTGAGTATCTCGTTACAGAGAATCAACAACATGACGGTTTCTGTTCACAATTTGGCTTACCAATCATTAGCATTACAGAAATTTTCGTAGATGAAGACCCTAATGCCAAAACTGCACCAGCGACAACTATGCAAGAAGTGGATGACGAAACCATAACAATCACGGAGATCGCAGTATACGGAGTTACCAGTTCTTCTATTCTGATTAGTTTGTTATTATTTGTGTCAAATACTGAGAGTCTTCGAATACCGCTAACCTCTGCTAGTTTGTGGATGCTCGGATTAGTTGGTAAAACCCATGAAACCTCTGATGGTCGCTTCCAAAGGGGACGGTTGATTGGTTATCTAACCGCCAACCCAGGATGTCACTTTAGGGCCCTCATGGCCGCGTTAAACATGAGCAATGGTCAAATAACTCACCATCTAAGATTATTAGAAAATCAAGAGTTGATTTGGCGTATCAATGATGGCAGATTTGTTCGTTATTATCCACTCAACAACTCGCTGTATCCTGGTATGAATCCTGAAGATCTACCGGTTCCGCCGCTATCTCCTGACCCGAAAAGTTTGCAAGGCAAAATTTTGACCATGCTAGATGATGAACACCAGTTAGGTGAGTTTCCTACACAGGCTGAATTGGCGAAAAAACTGGCAAAGAGTCAACAGTTAATCTCTCATCACCTACGCACCCTACAGAAATATGGATTGGTAGAAAAACGAAAAATGGGCATAAAAAACCGCTACAAGTTGACTAAAGAGGCAATATTCTTGTTAGAAACTGATATTGAATATCTAAAATTTAAAGATTAATCTCAGTTCTGACGACTCCATCATAATCTATTTTCCAAGGCATATGTGACCAGCCATATGCAGTGAGGTCATCAATCAATTTACCAGTATACTGGGTGTCTGCAATTATTAGGCCAACAACACCTCCTCCGCCAGC
>DUJJ01000045.1:0-978 GCA_013329865.1 Candidatus Poseidoniaceae archaeon | reverse complement strand
CAAATCACGAAATGGTTGGTGTAATTCTAAGCCAAGAATATCAACACCCGCCGAATTTAATCGCATTGCTTCAATAACATCCACTATTGATTCATTAGCGATTCCTTTAGCCATCAACAATCCAGCCTCCCTTATTGTGTTGAGTCCGTTTACAATCTCTTGCTCACCATCAAGATAACGTTGCCAAACGCTCTTGTGGAGTTCACCGGAAACGTGAGTGATATGACTATTGAAAAGCATTATGTGTTGTTCAAGCCAATCAGCAAATTCGGCTGAAACTTTGAGTGGTTTAACTGATACTGACTCACCGCTAAACGTCAAATGATTGATGCCACCCAAGGCACTTGCCCACTGATCTTGGCGGCCGCCGGTATTTCCCAGCAGAGCTTCAAATTGATAGGCAATTTCGGCGGTTTCAAGCGGTAATTGAGACTGGTTAGCGATTGTTGAGATAAATCCCACATTCATCGCACCACTGGTCCCCAAACCAGACCCAGTAGGCATGTCAGTAGTGTATGAAAGTGAAATCTTCCGTTGATTATCAATCTCCATTTCACACCTGACATAGTGGTTAATTGCAATGTTTACAACCTCACCAGTCATTCTCTCGCAATATGTCGGTACATCGGTCCAGCCACCAGCCAAATCAATTCTAGATGGAGTTCTTACCTTGATTCGCCGTGCCATGAAAATCCTAGATAAATACGGTTCTTGAATAGTGGGTTTGAAATGGCAACTGACTGTCGGCGCATTTGTAGCGGCTAGGTTGTGGTGATTTGAGTTATAGCATCCAAAGTGTTGATGAGGATTATTGGCAACAGCGCTGGGATGATGAGCGCATTTTTGTTGCCCAAATATCTGATAACAAACCGTCCTTCTATTGCTTAGAAATGTATCCTTACCCTTCTGGTAAGATGCACATGGGACACGTTAGAAACTATTCAATTGGTGACGCAGTTGCGCGATACAAGAGGATGA
>DUJJ01000166.1:8916-16336 GCA_013329865.1 Candidatus Poseidoniaceae archaeon | reverse complement strand
TGCTCTTGGTGTTTGTCGCCCTTCGATGAAAAGCGCATTGTTTGAAAAATTTACAATTAATCCAAAACATGCAAGCAATTCAACTGTTTTTTCAATTCTATTACTTTCTTTGTAAATCGTGTGGGATATTCCGTATATTTTGCCGCCGCCAGAGACTGCAAGTATCGCTGAAAGTGGCGTAATTAAATCATTACAATCAGTCAAATCATATACGGCATATTCAGATGAGTCTGCGTTGACTATAGTGTCACTAACCCACCTAATTCCCAATGAAGCAGCCATCACCTGTAACAATTCATTGCCCAGTGTGTCTTGCTTTTCTGGCCAATTATTGATATGAGCTTGGCAATTGTGCAATTTTGTTAACAAGATAGCAAACCCGACCATTGAAGCATCTCCGGGTATGATATGCTGTGATTCCATTTTTGGTATCCATGGAGTCAAAGAAAAATGATCAACCTCATTTGTGATGTTAGCACCATATTGATTGCATAAATTCTGAGTCAGTAAATAATGTTGATTTGACACCATCGCCCCCGTTGGATATAATTTTACCTCACAGGGAAATAATGCACTTGAGATCATCCAAGAGGTTAATGGCTGACTAGATTTACTACAATCAACGCGGATTTCTTGTTGCTTAATGTCACCCTTGAACCAAGGTCCGCAGACTGTTACTGGAAGGTTGTGAGCGGTAATTGCATCGATGGAAACATTAGATTGTGAAAGAGATTCCAACATAGAATTATTATTTCTTGATGACAATGATTCATCACCGGAAACAGTAACTGGTTTATTCATCGACGCAACTAATCCTAGGATTATCCTTAATGCCGTCCCTGAATTGCCGCAGTTAATTTCTGTGGTTGGTTCTGTGAAGCCGCTCTTGCCAACACCAGTAACAGAAATTACGACGCCTTCATCACTAGTCGTTCGCTCAATTTTGACTCCTAAGTTTAACAAACATCTAATCATAGATTCAATATCCAAGCCAATATTCCCTCTGACAACGAGATCTGTTTTCCCGTCTTGGATTGATGCTACTGCCAGCATCCTAATCATGTGACTCTTTGATGGTGGCAGATTATAATCGACATTTTCGATTGAGATAGGTGGAATAGTATGTCGCATCGTGAATGATTGCTCACCCGGCCGTACCCGTTGTTCACTCACACCCTTCCCACTAACTCATTTATCATGAATGCTTGTAAAACAGTTGAATAACCTGAAATGATTACATTATCTCATGACGGGGGATTCATTGGGAAGACCTCTCAGAGATTTGCGCATCTCAATAACCGATAGGTGTAATTTTAGATGCGATTATTGTATGCCTCCAGAAATATTCGGTCCAGGATATGAATTCCTACCAAAGAATCAGATACTAAGTTTTGAGGATATTATTATGCTGGTCAAGGCAATGTTGCCTCTGGGTTTAGAAAAAGTAAGAATAACCGGGGGTGAGCCATTGCTCAGAAAAGATATTGCCGTATTGATTTCGATGATCAGGGAATGTGATTATGGATTGGATATTGCGATGACCACTAACGGCAGTTTGTTGAGCCGGCATGCAGAGAAATTAGCTGACTCAGGCCTTGATAGAGTCACCGTCAGTCTTGACGCAATCGAAGATAAGATTGTCCGGGAAATCTCAAATTCGAGCATCTCTTCGAGCGACATAATTCAGGGAGTCAAAGCAGCCTTAAAACACGGTTTAGCAGTAAAGATCAACACGGTTGTAATCAAGGATTATAACGAGCATCAAATAATACCAATTACTGAACAATTTCACCAACTGGGAGTAACAGTTAGATTTATTGAATACATGGACGTTGGTGGAACCAAAAATTGGAATCCGCAGCAAGTGGTTTTTGGCGAAGAAATTCGCGCAATAATAGCTAGTAAATTTGGCACGTTAAAACCAGTAAAACAGCAAAAATATGGTCAGGTAGCAAAGCGATGGTCATTGAATAATGGATATGAAATCGGGTTTATTGAATCCATATCTAAACCATTTTGTCAGTCATGCACAAGGGCAAGAATATCTGCTAATGGAAAGTTATACACTTGCCTATTTTCAGAACACGGTCACGACCTAAAATCACTCATCAATATGGGCGCTGATGTTACTGATCTAAGAGATGCTGTAATCGCTCTCTGGAGTAAAAGAACCGACCGATATTCTGAGGTTAGAACTATTCGAAAACTCGAGACTAGGCCCGTGGAAATGCATTTTATTGGCGGCTAATCCTGAATCAATACCAACTTCACATCAAACAGCATTACATTCGAACTCTGGTCAATTAACTTCATGCTCCAGGTTCCATCCTTGGCACCAATAGTTTCAGAATCGATAACGAAATAATCTCCCTGAGTTACTGAGTAACCTGCATCCCTATCGTGAAAAGATACATTTGAACCTATAGCCCCGTATACATCTACGTCATCTACGAAGCCTGAGAATTCTTTTGAGTTCAGATCTTCCTGACTATAGATTTGATACTCTAGTCGGGCGGGGTCCAATGCTTGGTCCAAACTAGTAATCCTCACTACATGGAAGCCGTTTGAGAGACCTTTGACACTCACTGTGACGTCTGGTTCAGATTTTTCAACTGAGTTGATTGCTCCTTGCATCATAATGAAAACCATACTAGATAGCATCACTGTGATAGCAAGTAGTAGAACTGTGGCAATCACTGGGCTAACAGCCTCATCATCCCTCACAGGCCATTTGTCCATGATTGTGCGTAGACATCATCTAACTTGAATCAACCGGCTGTTTCTACAGCAATACTGCAAAATCTTGTTGTTTCTGTGATTACAGTTTCCTGGTTGTTGCATACTCTGCTACATTTTCAAGCAGTATTTTTGCGCTTGATTTGGGGAACATACTTAGGTGATTGATTGCTCTCTCGAAGTGGTTTTTGATTAGTATCTTGGTGTAATTAAAACTATCAGATTTTTCAAGTAATTGTATTAACTCATCAAGCAAATCGTCAGCAAAATTATTGATGATTTCTGCCAATCTGTCACGGTCTGCTCCATGCGATAATGTGAGCGAGTGAATCAGGGGTAACGTCATTTTTCCCTCGTGTACGTCCGTGCCGCGCGGTTTGCCGATTTGGTCATCACCAAGTAAATCGAGTAAATCATCAACAAGTTGGTATGCAATACCAATTTCATTACCAAACTCCTCCAGCGCATGTAGTTGCTCTTCAGAGGCTTCCGCTACTATCCCGGCAGAACGGCATCCAGAAGCAAACGGACCTGCAGTTTTGCCCTTGACTATCGCAATATAATCCTCTGGAGAGGTTTTTAGATTTTGGATGTGGTCAATTTGCGAGAATTCAGAAACTGCAATGCTTGAGCAGCAGTTTGCGATATTTGTCACAATGTCTTGGTTATACTGACCACCTAAAGCATAGCCTTGAACGAATAGCCAGTCACCGGCTATTATCGCTTTGGACAATCCTGCAGTTTCGTGAATTGTTGGAATTCCTCTTCGGTGAGTGGCCCCATCATTGATGTCATCATGGACTAGTGTTGCTGTATGTAAAAATTCGAATGCCATAGCAAGCGGCATAATTTTTGACAAGTCCTTGCCACCAGCAATCTCGTATGACAAACACATCATAATCGGCCGTAAGCGTTTGCCACCGGCAAGTAATACCCTTCCTGACAATTCAACCACTTCGCCAGAATCTATTCTTGTTGCGATCATTTCTTCGAGTGCTGTATCAATTTGCTGGCGCAACGTATCCAGACCCTGCTCTACATCTGGTTGAATTTGCCCCATAACTCACCCACGCAGGGTGCCCTTCTTAACCAATGGTCTGTTACCACAAACCGTTCGGAGCAGTCCGAGCCGAGGTAAATACGATGGATGAGAAGCCTAGATTAGAGGTTTTAACCACGCCATCAAGTTATGACGGAGTTCGTCTCCAAGTGGAAAATGTGATTGTCCAAAACCGCGATTTATTCAATTTTAAGATGACTGAAATTCCTCACATGGAAATAGCAGTAGAAAGCCTGAGAAAGGGTAATGCTGATTTGTTAGCGATGAGTATTAATCAGTGGAAGAAACTTAATCACGACGGATTACAGATTTCTGCATTTTTAGCTAGAAGAGAACCAACCTGGGTTTTGGTTGCCGATGACAAACCAGAATATTTGCCGTACGGTGGAGCAGTTGTATGTGAAAAAGAATTGATCAAAAGACAACTGTTACGGATGCGTTCAGACTTGAAAGTATTTACCCTCGCGGAATTTGCTAGCAGCCAAAGTATGGATATTGATGTCAGTCTATTACAGACTGACGAAGAGCTAGAATTACTTGAATCGCTGAGGGATAGTGGTGAACTCGACGGTTATGTCATCTCTCGGGGGATGTTTAGTCAAATTAAAACCAGGGTCAGACGCCATACTTTGGGGATGCAAAGAGAGAAGCCATCGCAGGAGTTTGAACGCTCAATGTTCATACCCCCACCTCTTGAAGGGTTTACCGTATTAGTGTCACGTCGTGGTTTTCCAAGTGCAGTCATTAGTAATATTAATGACACGGCTGCCGAAGTCTGCTATGAGATTGAGAATTCGATATATGAATCATTAGGGGATGAACTGAAACAGATTTCTGGAATTTTCGTCGAACAAAAGAAATTATCAACAATACTTAAGCAATATGTGAAACTTATTGACGATTCTTATGCATTGAAAATTGGCGAAAATTACCTAATCCCAAGTGGTAAAAAAACCCGTGATTCCAGAACCAAATGGAACCCATCGAGAAATTTAATTCAGGGACCAAGAATTTGTATATATTGTGAAATATTGAGTAAAAATAGTGATGTTTCACTAGAAATGGTGCGCATAGAACCCATTGCGGACAATAGATATGAACGAGGTAAGAATGTGCTAATCAAAGATACAAAATTCATTATTGACTTGATGCAACAGGAGCACGACGAATTAACCAGAGTAGTTATCGGTATGCCCGACGATTATGCGCTAGCTAAGCCTGGTCTGATGAAGTTATGATATTACTCTGACTCAAAGTTAACCAAATCTTCAACCAATTTATCAAGACCTTGATTCGAGATGTAATTTTCCAAATCAATCAACTCTGATGGGGTCTGATCATCACATAAGTCGGTGATTGATTGATCAATATCTCGGGCGATTCTTTCCCATGTTCCAGCAAACCTTTGCAGGTCCGAGGCAAATCTTTCCACTGCTTCTACCGCAGACATGTTAGGATGCAATACAAGAGATATATCCGAGGAGATTTTTTCATTTGCTAATTTTAGGCGGTTGATATCAGTATACACCTCAACCATTGTGTTACGGAGTTCCTCTAGATTGTTATTTTTTGAAAATTTCCTCTGGGCCTTTTCGACCGCCTTTTTCATGCTTCCAATACCAGCAACCATTGCTTCTCGTGCTTTTGACGACTCCAATATTGCTTTTTCAGCCTCGGACATTCGTTGATTCAAGGCATCATCTAAACCAGTTATATTTTTCTTGAAATCATTTCTGATTGTTTCGGCAAGTGAATCTGCAATTCCGTTGGTATCCTTCAGCGCACTTTTAGCAGATTTGAAACTACGACTCATGGCAAAAACCACCGTGCTCCATCTACGGCTAGATATTCAAGTATACAATACCTTTGCGGAAGGCGAAAAACACCACAAAAATGCAAAAAAAACCGTCACATGATAGCGAAACCACATATACTCCTTGGTACACATATCAATCAAGGTGATGTGGTGACAGACAAGGTTGACCTTCTTTGCGAGTTGTATCAAGCTCGTTTTGACCGCCTCAAAGAGATTGCAGCGGCTAGTGAGTTGCCGAAAACCGGACCCGTCGAGATTGTCAGAGCAAGATTAATCAAAAATCTCGTTTTGTCAGAATGGGACCTTACTAAAGAAAATATCAAAGCAATCAAGAACAAACAGCTTGGTGAAATACTGGGCGTTTTTGGATTGAAAAAGTCAGGGTCTATTAGAGAGAGACGCCAGCGACTTTACCTACACTTGTATGAGGATCCAAAGCTTCTGACTGCTGAAAATTTAGACTCGATGAACAAGCAGGACATTCATGCACTGTGCAAAACATTGGAGCTACCTTTGACTGGTGATAAGCAAACCTTACTTGTTCGTGTCGCTGGGGTATTAGCGTCTCAGCAGGGCTCTTGGGGCAAAGTCAAGAAATCTCTCAAGCGTAAAAATGACAATGCTAAATCGAAAATTGTCATACCAAATCCTACTGATGATGATGACATACCTCCAGCAGCGATTCAAGATAGTGTTGACAAATTCATCGAAGAGCATCCTGAAGGATGGAGTTTTGAGGATGAATCTGAATTGAGAAATAATCTTGCTGACGATGGCTTGGACATCTCCCGTGTGGAAGTTGCCAACTCAATCGATGACGCGCTGCGGAATGTTCAATCAAAAAAAGTTCCTGATGAGCCAATTCCGCAAATGAATCAATCTGCTCCCAGCATAATCAATGCAGTAGAAATCGATTCATTGGAGCGGGAAGCAGCGATTCTCGAGGTCCAATCTAGGATGGCTGAGATTGAATCGGCTGCAAGAGATTTCCTGACGGTAAGTTCCACCTCAAATAGCCAGGACTTTGAAGCCTTTATTGATAGTTTGAGTAATCACGGCATACCTGTGGACATAATGTCAGTACGTGCTTACTTAACTGATGTGATGATGAAATTAGAATTCAAGATTGATTCAGAAAGAGATGCCATCAACAGTATGCCAAATTCATGGTCGGAGCGTGAAGCAATAAGGCAATTTGAAAACGCCAGAAGTTCGCTCAGAGATCAACTGTCAAATACCATCGATTTACATGAAGGAGATTTAGTAAAGGCCAGAATGGCCTTCGAAGAAGTTGCCAAATCTATCGGTCTTGACCTACGAATACCAAGTATTTCAGGTCGATTACACGCTTTATTTGATTTACATGTCGATCTCTCAGAAGCGGAAGGATTGCAAGATCCAAATATCGCGCGCCGAAACAGAGTGTTGAAAATACTACATCATGGTGCTGTCCACTTAACCCCAGAAGAAAGACGCGTAATCGACCGATTAGAACGCAATATCCTCGCCTTTGAACAATTAGTTGAAACCGTGATGGAATCCTCTGAGGGGAATTTTACAGTGGCACAGCAAGCATTGATAATGCGATTTTTAGAATCTCGTGGCTATGATGTGAACACGCCCGATTTACGGCCAAAAATACTCGCATCAGCAGGAATTATTGGCGCTGAATTAGGTTATATCTCACCCTCGGAAATCCCGAAAATAGCACCAGGAGTTGCACTATCAGATAATGAAGTTGATTCTATAATAATCGAATTGAAAACCTTGGCAAACACCTTCAAACCAAGTGGTAAAGAGAACATTAC
>DUJJ01000166.1:5659-8533 GCA_013329865.1 Candidatus Poseidoniaceae archaeon | reverse complement strand
AAATCGGCTAAGGAAAAAATCAATCACATTGATGATATTCTTGCTCGTCTTAGAGGATGAAGTTATCTCGTAGCGTAAAAATTCTGGATAACTTGGGTTACGGTTTGGATATCCCTGATGTCACGGTTGAGTAAATCCTCCAATATTTTTTGTCGTTGACTAACGTGTTTTTCGAACACGTCTGGGGTAACTCCAGCGGCTTGACAGATAGTTTCCCTAAGTTTGGATGGTATCCCTGTTTCTTCTATTCTATCGTTAACAGGGTTATATTTCCAAATTACATTTAATCTAGGCTTAGTTCCTTCCATACCCGCTATCTCAGCAACTTCGGTAATTTTCCTTACGGTCTTACCATTGACGTGTAATCTTGCCTGAATGATGATTAGGTCTAGTCCAGTGAGCATAATTGGCGGAACTAACATTGGTGGATTAATCATCCTAGTGACCGTTTCTTGGGCAGTATTTGCGTGTAATGAACCGAACGAACCATCATGACCAGTGTTCATGGCAGTAAGTAATGTTGAGGCTTCGGGTCCTCTGACCTCACCGACAATAATTCGATCTGGGCGCATTCTTAGACTAGATTTCAAACAGTCGTTCATGTCTACCTCTGGCGTTCCATCAGGGCGCTCTCTGCGAGTTTCCATGCGCAACCAATGGTCATGATATACTTGCAATTCAGCGGTATCTTCCACCGTTAACAAACGTCGATGCCAAGGGATGTACATCCCAAGGCAATTCAGTGTCGTAGTTTTACCCGACCCTGTTCCACCAGCAATTACAAAATTTGCTGGCCTGCTATCAAGTCCTTCAATCCAAACCCACATCATTGCTGCTAGCCTAGAATTAACAGTACCGAATTTTATCAAATCTAGCATAGTTAACGGATCTTCCCTGAATTTTCTAATCGTTAGGGTCGGACCATCGGGAGAAATTGGTGGAATGGTACCGTTTACTCTGGAACCATCAGGTAATCTTCCGTCAAAAATCGGAACTAAACCCGGCCCATCGCCCAAGGGAACATTGGTAAATGAGGCAATATTCTTCGCAATCTGTACGCCACTATCATCCTCAATCCACACATTAGTTCGACACATTCCATGAATGCGGTGAGCGACTTTTACACATTGAGAACCACCGTTATACATTACTTCCTCAAGATTATCATCTTCCAATAATACGGCCAAATCGCCATACGGATTTGGGTCTATCGAGCCATCTACATGATAAATTGGAGATGGATGATTGGGTTCAGTATAAATCGTTACTCTGCCGTATTGTTCTAATATTTTCTCAGCCATCTTCTAACCACCAATCATCTTTACTGCTCCAAGATAGAGTAACATTGAGGTTGACATCCAAAAAGGAACCCACCACAACATGTCTCGCATTCTACCCATCATTCTCCCCGACACTAACGCTCCAACCGCAGAAGCAACAGCAAAGAAATTAGAGAAAGTGGTATTAAATTCGTTTATTTGATAACCTGATTTTGCTGGCGCAAATAAACCAACAATGAACGCGATAAGCACTGGTAAGCCAATACATACAAACAATACAATGAGGATACCACGACCAGCTAGTTCACTTTCTCGCTTATTCATTAAATCGTTTAATCGCTCATAGTCCATTGCTAGGTCAGATAATATGTTCTGCAGTGGAGCATCTTGCTGGATTGCAGTATCAATCAAAACTACAACTCGCTGGACCTGAGACGAGCGGGTCTTGGAGGCAAAGGCTGACAGAGCAGCATCAAAAGAAGAGGAATGACTACTCTCGAGAGTTTCAGTAAGTAGTTTCCCAAGCACCCCAGGGGTGGTTCTACCCTGCTCCATCATTGCTTCTTGCAACCCTCTACCAGCCCCGACTGCGTCCGATAACGATTCAAGCAGTCCAGGCAACTGATTTTCTATACTCCTGCGACGATTTCTTTCGATAATTGGCGGGATTCCACCTGCGGCACATGCCATACCGATAACAAATAAGAACAATACAAACATATTGTCATTAAAAGCCTCCAAAAAATCGAATATCATGTCACAACCCCGGATCTTTTGTATGCGCCTTTAGGCCAATTAACACCATCCCAAGAATGGTAAATAGTAATCCTCCATTGACAATTGAATTAATCATTCCTTGGTCTATAGAACCGACTATAGCCTCTGCACCGTCCCCAAGTATTTGCGGGACTAAACCGATAATGGCGAGAATTATTGGACCAATCATGCCAATCGAAAGCAGAGTTTCTGGCACCCCACCAAGGTCTTCAATATACTTTTTCACCGTTTCATTACGGTCCTCTTCCATCCTTTTACCCTGCTTCCTAAGCGTTTCAACAAGGTCAGTGTTCTGTGTTAAATTAGTGTACATGGTGTTTAACAAGCGGCGGTAACCATCAGACTCTGCTTTGTTCATCATAGATTTAATTTCGAACTCCAAACCGCGCGATTTACCTGATGAGAGTTTACTCATTATCGAGGCGAAATCTTTCGATATGATGCCATACCCACCCTTGCCTATCGAATGTATGGCAGCTTCCAGTCCAACACCCGATGACATCAGAACGTCAAGTGTTCTAATGACGTAGAGAATCTCTCTTTTTTCATCGAGTTTTCTCAAGCCTAATCCCTCAGATTATGTCTTCTATAAATTCGAAGGTAAACATTTCATTTGAACCATCATACTCCATGGTTGCGAAAACAACTTTTACATCCCGCTCTTCAAATGGATCATGAATACAAGGTTGGCCTGAGCGATACATAGATAGAATTTTTTTGTATTCATCAATCTTCATTTCACCAGAAACAGTGTATAGGGTTGATTCTGACCCCTCGTCATGGAGATTATCACCCTCTTGACCACGAACTATAGTCC
>DUJJ01000166.1:4452-5265 GCA_013329865.1 Candidatus Poseidoniaceae archaeon | reverse complement strand
CTACTGGTTCCAGTTGCGGGGCGAATAAAGAAATCCATTCCTGCCATTGCTCCACCTAGTCTAACCACAGCCGGTTAGGAACTTGAATGTGTTGGGCGAAATCACCTGCTTAAACCAGTCTAAACCAACCAAATGCCGGCTCATGGACAGTCCCATCATCGGATAATTCTTCCAACTTTTCTTCAGCAACCGACCGTTGAAACCCGCGTGCTTCAGCGTTGATTAAAATCGTTTCAAATTCGACCCCATCGCCTTGGTCGAGTTTTGTAATGATATCTAGAATTACTGATTCTAAATCATCCTTAACCTCATTTTCTTTATCGTCAACCTCGGAATCCTCAACCAATTGACGTTGTGGTGCGGGCTTTGATGCTGCTTCCAGTCGCCCCTCAGCGATATCAAGTGCTTGCATAACATTCAGTCGATAGTGCTCTAAATCAACATCTCCATAGTGATTTCTTGATGCGACGAGCCCGAGAACTTGCTGTTCTGATAAGTCTGACTTAGCCATAGATTCTGCGTTAGAATCATAGTCAAGGCTTGATAAATAAGTTGACATTCTCTCCATTAGCGATTGTGAGGTTTTAGCAAGCCATGAAGCATACCTTTGAGTGTCAATAACGCACATTTCTTCTGGCCTCAATGAAGTATAAATTGCCCCTTCATCTGTTTGATATAGCCTAGTTTTAGCAATCATCAGGACAAGGATTGGCTCGCCAGATTCTAGGCGCGATGAGAGTTGAATCGTCAAGTCTTTTACCGAGTCAGATACATAATCGCCAACCGAGAAGTAGTTTATTCCTGATGGGTCCC
>DUJJ01000166.1:0-4089 GCA_013329865.1 Candidatus Poseidoniaceae archaeon | reverse complement strand
CCATTGGCGACATCTCTACCTTCAATCCGTTCTAGTAGACCAGCGACTACTACTCGGTTTACTCTCGAGCCGATTTTTGTTATTACAAAGGACGGATCAAACTCACCTGAGCCTTTTTCTGAAAGTGTAGACTCACCATACTCCGAGGCAAACATGTGTAGTGCTGGCTGTCGCTTGATAGACCGAGCAGGCTGCATTAATTGACCCCCCATTGTGCTCTAACTTCGGTAGCGAGCATCTGTGCATCAGCCGAACTAATTTCTGCATTGTCTGCTAGAATCATAGCACCTTGGTCATCGATAATGGTTCTGCCGCCAACAATAAGTTCACGTCCTAGCAGATAGTCTCTGATCGACTGAACATATTCCATTTGACCCTCATTTTCAATGGCTTTGGCCATCTTAACCTCGGTTGTATTCATCAGTTTCAGAGCAGCATCCTTGTTTATCAGAACTGAAGCAGTTACCTCTTCATTATCAATCACCAGCCTCAATCTCACATCTTGTTGAGATTCTACCTTGCCAACGCAGCCAGCAAAACTGCACTCGCCGTCTCTAGTTACCCGACGACATTCGACGCACCGCATAATGATGCCAGAATCCTCTCTAACACTGACAACGGTTCCCGAGGTTTCAATGCCGACTCTGCTTGCAGAGTTGACAATATCACTAAGTCCAGCTTCAACTACATGATTAGCTAGGTCTATGTCACTATCCCACGGAGCAGATGATAAAATTTCAACTTGGTCAGCCTTGTCGACTGTTATATCCGGTATGCCTTGCCAAGCTCTGACGCGAACACCGGTTAATTTTACCGTCACCGGCAGATCGGTTGATTCTAGTGGTAATTGTTGCCATGCACTCATTCGGCATCGTCCCGTTGGATCGGCAATTTGACCTGACCATAAGTGGCGTTCTTCCCCATCCTTGGTGAAACTCCGCTTTTCCCACTCGGTAATTTGAACCACCGTTTCAACATCTCTGGCACCGTCAGTTAGTTGTGAAATTGATTTCAGGTTTTGGCTATTGAGTTTCTCGACATTGGCAAAATTTGCATCGTGATATGACTCGATTTTTGTCGTCCGACCGAAATTTAACTCTGGAGTATCTCTAAACGTTTTTACCTGTGCGCCGTCGATTTTAATCAGACTACCAACTTCATGAGTAAATGGTTCCCACGATAGGAAACCGATAGTGCCTGTCTCGTCGGCAATCCTGCCTCTGACCACATCGATAGATCCTGAACCATCTTTGCGATGTATTTGGTCATCTCTTGAGGATAACACCCTGCCAACAAGGCATATGTAGCCGTCTTTTGGTATATCTGCGATATCTATTGGCTCACCAGGTTGGGTCACAGGCCTTGTTCCCTCTCGCAGCACCGCAACTCTAGCTCCTTGGTTGATATTTAGGGACATGCGACCTTGATATTCATTTACGGAGGCCCCTTCAATCCTAATGATTGAGCCCGGTGTAATATTGGTATTTGGCCCCCAATCTTTGTATTCCCATCGAGTTTTAGTTGCCCCATCTTCCCATGGATTGTCCTCGATAAGACCGAATGCAATTTGTTTTTGTTCACCTCTTATCGTTTGTTCTCTGAGATTATGAGACACAACCTCTACCTCTATTTCCACATCCCTATCCGTTGCTCCAAGTTCTGATAGTGAGGCAACTTTCTTAGTTTGCCTAGGTTGTTGGTTTGGGGTGGTTGATGACTTTGGGGCTTGGTCTGATTGAAATCTCCTAATTATTGAGCGCAGTGCATCCTGCGGAGGGATATAGAATTCCTCTTCGTATTTGATGAAAGCAGCTTTAACTTCATCAGTGTCAGCGTCAGGACATTCTGATAAGACCGCTTTTATGTGAGATTCATACTTGTCATCCGACAAATAAAACACCTCTAGTTAGATAATTCGTTCTGTGATTCCCTACATTGGGAATTCCTGCGGGCCTTCGTGCGGTTTGGTTAAGACAATACACTCCCTTTTTCCTCCTGTATGGGTGGACTATTGGCGAAGGGAAATAAATTATCCCTTCACAAATTAAACTGGATTAACTCGCAATCCCTGTTTGAACAAGACATTTGGCAGATACATACTGCCTGATGAGTATGAGCCCTGTTGTCGGACTTCATTGCCAAGTAATACTCCCTCGCTCATGGCTTTGGCTAGATTGCCAGACAATCCAGCCTGTTTTACCGCACCAACTACTTCACCATCTTCCACTCGCAGAATAGAACTGGTGGTAACAGAGAAATCGCCGCTGGTCGGGTTTGCAGTATGAGCACCCATGACACTGTTGACGATGTAACCATCCTCAATTAATTCCAGCATTTGTTCATAACTTTGTCCTTTTTGCGAAGAGGTCAGGAATAGGTTACTACAACCAGAAATTGGCGGTGACTGATGACCTGAACGAATCGCCGAACCGGTTGATTCTGCGGTATCAATCCTGCCTTCTGCGATTTGCTGCGCAGCATCCCTAGTTGACCATAAAGAACCAACAAGTCTGCCCTGATCAATCAATGGATTCTCTCTGGTAGGGACTCCTTCATCGTCTCTGGCACCGGATGAGCGCCCTCCCGGTATTCTCGCATTGTCAGTTATGCTCAGGTCGGAAGCGATTACTTTCTGACCCATATGGCCAGACCAAAACGATTCCTCTCTGACTAACTTTTCGCCGCGAATTGCGTTTGGAACGACTACTGAAAACAGTGGTGAAAAACCTTCACTAGTCATCATTACCATCGAATCGTCATCCGGAGTTGCAACCTTGATTGGATTACGAGTAAGGTTCGCCCATTCAACTGCTCGATTTACACATTCATTTGCCTGAGAGATTTTACTACGCGACGAGGTGCTTTGCCATGAACTGGTAAGCTGGTCACTTTCCTCTATAGAAACTTGCACTCCAACTCCGTGAGAAGTGGTTATACCGGCGGCATTGACGCCTTCACTACTATAGATTGCACTCGCATTAGCACTTACTCCAATGCCTCCACCTGTCACAACTGCTCGGTTATCAAGCGATGCTACCTCGGAGATAATGTCATCGGCTTGAATCAACAAATCCTCAGAGGACATGTCAACTACTGAGGAATCGTATAGTCCACTAACCGGTTGTGCAGACTGTTCTGAAGGTAAGACAAAACCGTTAACAGCCGGTGACATTCTAGCAATTGACAACGCGCTTTTTATTGCGGCATCCGCTGAATTAACATCCACCAAGTAGGCAAATCCAAACCGTCCTTCTTCTAACACCCTTATGCCAAATCCGCCCTCGCCACCACCTGCGGCTAGGGAAATCTTTCCGCCCTCGATGTCAATCTGATGACCATATGATTGTGTCGCAACTACTTCCCAACTACTAATATCCATGGCATTGCATCTGTCGCCGATAATTTTGCAACCTTCCTGTAGTCTGTCCAAGGCACTTTCCGGTAGCACGTTCATCCCACCAGTGCTTCGCTAATCCGCATAATTGGTCCACCATCACCAACTGGCACTGTCTGTCCCTTGCCACAAAATCCTGGTGCCGCTAACTTTGACTCCTTAGTCAGAGCATCAACATTATTCAGAATCTGTAATGTCAGACCACTTATACTAACATCCTTTAATGGCTCGGTTATCTCACCGTTTTCGATTAACCAGGCTTCTTGTGCAGCGAATTGGAATGAGCCTCTTCCAGTATCAACCTGCCCTCCTCTAGATCCACAAGCGTATACTCCATACTCCAAGTCTTCAACAAGCTCATCCAGATCTGTGTGTGTACCACCGTGAATAAGAGTGTTGGACATTCTTACTAGTGGATGATGTAATCCATCCTGTGCTCTAGCGCCCGCATTAGGCTTTATGTCAAAATGTGCTGCTGTCTCCCGGTGATTAAGATACTCGGTTAATACGCCGTTTTTTATCAAGCATTTTTCAGTTGTATCCAAGCCCTCATCATCTATTGGGTGGGAACCAAAGCCACCGCGTATGGTCGGGTCATCGATGACAGTAACGATGTCACTACCTATTTTCTGACCCAACATACCGTCGAGGCAGGAATCTCCAGCCGCCACGAGGTCTGCCTCGCAAGGATGGCC
>DUJJ01000191.1:13734-16811 GCA_013329865.1 Candidatus Poseidoniaceae archaeon | reverse complement strand
AGAGTAACCGTTTAACATAACTGATTTGTCACCAACGGCACTAACAATCAAAGAGGCAATAATAACTACTGAGGCTACAACAATGGCTGTTAATCGCAAATCTCGACCAGTAGAATCCAAGGCTATCGCTAACAAAACATCGTCATCTTGTTAATAACTATGTTTAACCATTCAGACCATTCGTCGCACAGTATTTTGTGATATCCTGCACTTAGTCTGACATTGATGCAACCGATATGTGCGTAGATGCGCAAGATATTTTATCTCAAGATACTCAATCATCTAAAGAAAATTTTTCACGATAGATACGTCGCAACTTGGTTGTTGACGGAATATGAGTATATTTGGTGACCTTAATACTGGGTGGCTTAACTGCTTTCGTCGACCACAAATCGTCAAAACCCGTCATCGATAGTTCACCTAAACCATCAGGCTTGAGCTGAACCTGGATTAGTTCAGGGCTTTTCTGAATCGCAATGTAATCAGTAATTTCATGGCTCATTTGCATTACTGCTCGACGAATTAAATCTGGGACAATCATTTCTATCGAGCCATCTAATTTTTCGAGGTGAAATACATCGTCAGAACGACCCATGACAGAGTCGATTACTTCCCTCGCATCGCCGCACGAACAAGCTGTTTTACTACTAACAAGAATGTCATTCATCCGATAGCGAATTATCGGTTGAGTCTTCCTCCTGAAATCAGTGATTATTGGATGATACCAGCCTTTTTCTTCATCAATCCACTCTTTCTGCACGACCATGATGTCCTCGTTCAGATGTAATTTCCCCAGTTCGCATGTTGCGCCAATTTCACCTTCAGTCGACGAGTAGAACTGGTGTAGCGTAAGGCCAAAATGTGACTCGATTTTTTGCCTGTCGGTTTCCTCCAGAACCTCAGCAGCGGACACAAGGCGTTTGACCGCTATTTTACTACCCATGTCTACAAAATAACTCAACACGCTCGGTGGGCAAATCAGCATGTCCAAATTGTCGTTGAGAATTGCCTCATGTAATTCATCAATTGGCTTCATAAGATCGTAGAACATGAATTTAATGCGGTTTGAACCGATGCTTTCGTAGGTGTTGGAGTTAGCCCGCAGAACCAAGCCTATTCTGTGCTTCTTGAAGATTGATGAGCCAAGGCCCCTCGCCAGCATGAACCCTGCCCATGTTGCTTGCTCAGCTTCACTGACAATGTGCATGCCGCGAAACCCACTAGTACCGGAGGAAAAGCCAATGCTGTAAGGACCTATCTTGGAGGAAAAGTCGCGACTCTTTTCTGCCTTTTCAGCGAGTTTTTTGGCTTGAGCAACATCTAACTCAACCGTTATCAATTCCTGAAGATTCTCCATCATTGCTGATTTCTCAATGATTGGAAACTCTCGCCATTGACTATCATCATAACCGTCCCACAACTTTCGATAAAATGGTGAATTCTGTCTGACAAATTTGATGTGATTTTTGACCGCCTTCTCTTGTAATTTAGCGATGGAGCGGCGCGACTTGAATCGTTTAGGGGTCTGGAAATAACGCATTAAAGTAGCTAATTTACTCAATCCAACTCCTCCATGCCTTCGACAAAAGTTAGTCGCGGACTCCAACCTAGGTAGCGCTTAGCCCCACTTATGTCAAGACGGAGGGTTTTGGTGACCTGTCTAAGACCGTAGCTAGTTATTGCTGGCTCCCAGGTTTTACCCGGGATTAGACTAGCAATGGACTCAATAAATTTAGCATAGATTAGCACCGGTAAGTATGGCACCTTAACGTGCTTTAATTGATTACCGTGTCGGTTAGAATAGGTTGCAACGATTGTCTTGAATGACTGAGCATCACCATTAGAAATGTTGTAAAATCGATGTAGTGCATCTGCTTTGGCTTCAATGGCGCAAGATACTGCGTCGAGGAAATTACCCAAACAGGTTACGTCGACCAGCGCATCACCTTTTCCGATGGTTATGTATCGCTTGGCCGAGATTAATCGTTCCAAGCGCGGAATCAGTGTCTCATCACCCTTGCCAAATACGGCACGCGGCCTAAGCCCAATCCATTCTATATCTTGTTGAGACATGCAGAATAACTCGGCATCATACTTACTGGCACCGTAGTGATGCTTGGGCCGCATTGAGATGTGCGGTAGGTCATCAGGGTGTTTGATATCTGGTCTGCCACCGTCAAATATAGAGGCAGATGATATGGCAATAATACGTTTTACTGAACGGTATTTTGCCGCAATGAAGATATTCTTGGTCCCCTGTAGGTTGGTCTCGAAATACCGCCTTTTGCTGCCGAAAGGGCTAGCAAAAGCGGCACAATGGACCAAGACATCAATACCGATGATCGAATTTTCTATTGCGTTTACATCGAGAATGTCACATTTGCGCATCGCAAATCCTTCAGCTTCGAGGGCTTGAATTTTCGCCTCATTACGTCCTAGACCGAGAATTTCGTGGCCTTGTTCAGTCAAGTGTTGCATAACTGCCTTGCCCAGCGAACCAGTAGCACCTGAAACCGCTATTTTCATCCAATCACCTAGTCAACTCTCATAGAAACTCGCCACCAGTAGGCGATTATCAACGTCGGCCACAGCAACCCAACTAACCATGCTAGCCAGACCGGTAACAATGTCGGACTATCAACTATTATCGGAATCTCGGTAAATGACTGAGTATTGTTGACATCGGTCCAAATCTGTAGCGTTTGATTACCGGCAAATGGGAACAAAACGCCCCCCTGCCATAATTGGTAGCCACCGGGATTAGCCAAATCCCCGACCATAGTGATATCTCCCTTGTCTGTTGGATAAATTAACTCAGTCCACACTTCGTCTATTTGGTCTGTTTCATTATCGTGTGCATATACCACAACTTGCGTTTCAGCAGACGCTTTTGGTGGCCATATCATAAACTCAACCCAGAGGTAATTATCGTCGACATCAATCAAAAATCGTTTTGGAGCATCAAAGCCCTCCCCTTCCTCGGTAAAATGGATGGCGTGAGCACTAACTGTTGGAACTAATAGCAAAATACACACCCCAGCAACGATGCTTGTGCTGATTGCGGAGTTATTCGTCTT
>DUJJ01000191.1:0-13311 GCA_013329865.1 Candidatus Poseidoniaceae archaeon | reverse complement strand
TGTCAAACCAACTGATGTCAGCGTATTAATTGCACCAGCCTCCACCGGAATGTGTAGAATTAGATTCGGTAGCCATGCTGCGTCCACAATGATAACCAACGCTATCATGGACCAAGGGTTCTCGAAGGAAGAGAAGCGATTAACAATCAATACCCCAACAAATAGCAACCAAGGTAGGCAATGCGCTGCCCATACGGTATTTGGAGAGCCCGGGCGATACACATGCTCGGGGCCCATCATTAAAGCTACTAATTCGGGAACAGAAACAAGCAACAAGAGTTGGGATGCTAACATCATTGCGGCTAGGGCAATAACCCCGCGCTCCCCAATGATTGATTTGGTAAGTGGTAGCATGATCAGGAGTGTTCCACCAGCAAATACGAAGTGCGGTATTAGTTCAATTCCAAGTATTTCTATCATCCAAACCCTAGGGTCTAGAAAATTAGCAAATGCGATGTGTAAGTGATAGACTAGAGCCCACATAGAGAACATTATCGAACTCTTCAAAACCAGTTGATTGCTCGCTTTTTGACGCAGCAAATACATTGCCAATATAACAGTTGCAAGCTCTACTATCATGCCTCCCGAGAAGGTCCAAAGGTGAGGCGGGGTTATTATTGTGGTATCAACACCATAATTAGAATGCCATAAATCATCATACAATCCGCCAAGCAGTAGGGTTACCATGCCAGCAAAAATAATCCAGATAGGTATTGGCGCTGAAAAAACCCAGAAATTATAGCCGCCTACTTTGTTCTCACGGACAAAACTGAACCAAAAAATATAGCCGCCGAGGAAGACCAATGTTGGGATGATACCGGAGAATATCATCATATGTGGCGGTGTAAGTAATTTATCGCGTCCAATGTCAGTATGCCACTGAATGTCAATTGCTAAGCCAACCCGTGCGATAACGTGGTATGCAGAAAGAAACACGACAAATAGTGTTAGCAGATTTAATTCTCTGCGCTGCATTTTAGCCGACCCTCACTCCCATGTTGCAATGACGGTTTTTCCCGATTGATCGATTATTTGGTGAGTGTTAGTTGTTCCTGGTGAATATTGTAACAGGAATTCATGCATATGGCGCCCGGAGAGCCAATTTACTTCACCAACAAAATGCGAATCTGGAGTTTTTGTTGGTGATTTTACTACGGCGTGTTTGCCAATTACGTTTTTCGCCCTCTTGTCGTCATAGGTCATGTTAACGCAGGCTGACTCATCAAAGCCTTGTAAATCGTAGTTCGAATTTACCAAGCGGGGTCCATCACCATCCAATGACACAATCATAACGCATGATAGCGGGGTATAGGGCCATGTGGATTGGGGGTTTGGACGCTCATCACCCAGAGTTATCAGGCAGAAACCGCCTGACTTAATTCTAAGCATGTGCTTTGCTGCGTCTAAAACGACATATGGGCTACATGACCCATCGCTGATATCAAATGAAAAGCAGTGATTAGAATTTGGTGTCATCGAGGTGCACTTTAGTCCCAATGCGTCTTGGACATGAGTTGCAAACGCCGGCTCTACTCTGAAATTTTTCCGATACACGCCACCGTGAATTATCACGTTGATATCATTTAGATTAATACTACTCTCGGCGATTAATTTCTTACTGAGGTTGGTTATAGACTTAAGCAACCTGCTGCGACCAATAGGCGCTGATTTCCAACCGTGAATCACGACCATTCTTCGATTCCCTCCGGCATCATCATGTGCATCGCAAGCATTGCCAGGCCTGAACCAAATGAGATAAGCAGAGTTGATTCACCGGATTTTAAATCCCCGGCCTGAACAGATTTTTCCAGCAACATACAATGGCTGGTAGAGCCAGTATTACCAATATCATGACTCTCGTTGTGAAAATTTTTCATTTTACCGAGGACGGATTCGGCGACTCTGCCGCCTTTTCGCATGGATTTAGGAGATGTGGGGTGTGAGTAAATATGCTCAATTTCTTGCCAATCTAGATTCATGTGTTTCATTGCGCGGCTGAGGAATTCGCCCAAATTATCTAACACACCTTGTTGCAATTGTGATGCCTTGGTGCGCATAGACGGGCCAGCTCGCTTCTTTGCGGCTTCACCGATGCACAAATTGGTATATTGAGCCAGCGTAAATGGCTCACTAAACATTAGTTGACCTGGCAATTCTGATCGACCAATCAAATATGCTGCTGAGCCGTCACCAACTGTTAACGACGCAATGGCCTGACTCTTCAACCACAGATTGTTTGATTTCGCTTCATCGATTAGCGATGTAACATTTTCTCCTGAGACAATCAAGGCGTATTTGATGTCGCCCGATTTAATCATCGAGTCAGCCAACATAATTGAGGTCAGCATACCGGAACAAGCGTTTGACATGTCGAAACAGGTGGCATTTTCAATCCCTAATCGGCGGGCGATTAGACTGGCGAGACTTGGCGATAAGTGCATTTCTAAGTTACCGGCTATTTTCCCCATGGCGCAATTAACAACTAGGTCTATGTCCTGTAACTCTACTCCGCCACGTGAAATGCACGTCTGTGCGGCCTTAACTGAAAGTTCTAGGCTACCCTCCTCAGGTTTGCTCTTGCGATGACCCTCAAGACCGGTCAATCTGTGCAAGTCGAGTTTTCCCGGCAGGTGGTTGATACTTGCATAATCATCAAGCGGGATGAACTCATTGGGAATGTAACTGGCAAATGACACAACTTTGCTGTGAAAACTCTCTGAATCCATAAAATACCCCGATTAATTCACCCTGACTCATATTGATTGATCTGTATCAGTCATTTGTGGTAAATCTTAACACGATATTACTGCCACTCAGGCCAACCAACTACAGAACCTCCAACAACGATTATACCATTGGTTTACACCTCTTATGGTTTTTGCCGACAATAACCAATTTTGCATGGCAATCGTCTATATAGAGTGTTACTTATGTAATCTTAACTACGCTTCCAATGTGGAGATAAATCTGTTACTGGCCAGTATGGCGGTTACCTTTGTTGCCGCCGCACTTACTGTCCCTGCTGGTTTTGGCTTGGCAACTATGTTAACGCCTGTTGTGCTAGTTTGGCTACCACCTCACGAAGCGATTGCCGTTGTTGCTATTATCCACGGAGCGCACAATGCTTGGAAACTGAAATTACTACAATCAAGCGTGGATTATGATGCAGTACGGCGCTATGGTTGGGCATTGGTAGTTGGTGCAATTATTGGTGCTTTACTACATTCTTACATTCCGTCAGATCCGCTACTGCTGGTAGTAGGTTTGGCATTGGTAGTTTTACCTATACTATCTGTTACTGAGCGATGGACGGATTTCAGACTACCTGAATCTGAGGACCGGGTTGGCGGATTTGGCTCAGGGTTCTTCGGCGGTTTAACAGGGCATCAAGGTGCGTTAAGGGCGATGTTTTTACAAAAACGATTACCCAGTAAGGTGTCATATGCAGCAACAGCAAGCATACTGGCCTTGGCTGTTGACCTAACTCGGATTCCTATTTACCTAGTTTTTGAGGGGCGTGCAATACTCGATGAGTATGTCATAGTCATCGCGCTGGTGCTGTCCGCTATTGCAGGAGTCAACTTGGGCAAGGTCTGGCTCACAAAATGGCAGCAATCAAAAATTCGCAGTGGTATTTTATTCGGCATTGTTGCAAGTGGCATACTATACATCGCTAAAGCAGTAAGCAACTTGGGAATATGGTAGAGCAGTCAGAAAGTAGATTGCCACTCTTCAACGTCTTGCGAGGCTGCCCAATCTTCATCGGTGGTTTCCCCACGAACTTTGAGTACCTCTCTCGCTAGTAACCAGTAAATCAAGGCAAGTGATCTGCGGCCCTTATTATTGGCTGGAACCGCCACGTCGACGTTTCTCAAATTGTTGTTTGCATCAACTATTCCAACAACCGGCAATCCTGAATTAACCGCTTCCTTGAGCGCTTGTTGGTCTGCAGCCGGATCGGTAACGAACAAAACATCTGGTTCAACATATGAACGAAGTGCTGGATTGGTTAGCGAACCAGGAATGAAACGTCCAACAGCCGCATTTGCACCAATTGCTTCGGCAAATAGCCTAGCAGGTCTTTGACCATACTGTCGGGCTGAAACCACCATTATTCTTGGTGCGTCGTACTTATTTAGGAAAGTTGCAGTACTCCTTATTCTTGAGTCGGTGATGTTTACATCAAGCAGGTAAAGCCCATCATCGCGAACGGTGTCAATGAATCTGGCCATATCGGCACTCTTCTGTTGAGTACCGATGTTGACAGCATTTTCTTCATAGGTTTCAAACGGCAATAGTAGGCTTGCTTCTTCAGACATGGAATGACCTCAGCAATCGCCCCACTTGACCCCCATATTAAACCGCTTCGCAACAAGACGAAATTTGAAATTTGACTAATTAACAAAATTTTTGATGCAATTTGGCGAAGATTACAAGATTCAGAACATTAAACGCTTACCGCAGGGGAACAAGTCATGAACCAGGTTACATCTAATTTTGATTTGTCAAGTGCGAAAAAAAATAACGATGGTTTCTGGCGCGATAATGGCAACACTGCGCTGAGAGTAAGTGCTAGTGATATCGAGCGACACTCATATTGCCCGCTGTCATGGGAACTCGCAAAAAAAGGTAATAGCGGGCAAGGTGAAGCTATCGAATCAGGTAGAGTGAAGCACGCAAAAATCCATCATCGAGTTTCTGAATTCAAATCAAAGCAAACGCAATTCAGGCGTCAAATGATTATCTGGACTTGGTGGTTCACAGTCATTATTGCGATTGTTATTGATTCTGTGGCATTCATGATGATTGATGATGTAATGCTATACCCACAGGACGTGTCCCGATACTTAGCAATGTGGAGCCTTACTGTTCTAGTTGCAGGGATTACGGCTATCTACATTCCATGGCGTAAATGGTTTGGTGTCACTGGGAACCTCAAACAAGAGAAGGCTAAATTCATTCAAGAAACTAAAATTATTGAGCCGGAGTGGGAGCCGGAGGGCTTCGAAGGAGGTTGGTTCGAGGCCGGGAAATTAGAGATTAGTCTACTGTTTGGAGCAATTCTTCTTGGAATCCACTCGATTGCTCTCAATGGTGCAGAGAATCGCCAGCAAGCCGGGTTCATCATGGTAATGTTAGCAATGTGCTGGACCCTAGCTGCGTCATGGCAATTACAGAGAGCGCTAATCTCTGAGAATGAATCTGAACTAGCGCGTAAAGACGTTGGCTTGGTAGAAGGTACCAAAGTCGCTTATTCTGACGATGAGGAGTCTGCCGGACTGCTGGTCGACAGGTTAACCGGCATTCGCGGCAGGCCGGACCAGATTGTAGTCATTGATGGAGAGTTCATCCCGATTGAGCAGAAAACTGGTAGAGTACCTAAACGCCCTCACGATTCTCACCGTCATCAACTGTTAGCCTACATCCACCTCGTTGAGGTTAACACCAAACGCACAACTCCCTACGGTATATTGCGTTACGGTAATGAGAACATCCATCAGATAATGTGGGACGATGAGGCAAAGAATGAGTTGTTTAATGAAGTCCGAGAAATTCAACGACTGATGGTTAATGGCGGAGCAAAACGCAATCATAAACGAGCGGGGAAGTGCCAAAATTGCTCTCGGAAATACGCGTGTCCCGAGTCGCTTGTATAATCACGCGTCACAAGGTGGCTCAATTGGATACTGTTGACATACCCTGTGAACCGTAATCACAATGATGAAATTATCTTGAAAAGCGCCGATAGTATTCTCTCCCCAGCCTCTGGCCTCAACATTTAACATCCAATCACCGGTTTCAAATTCTGGATCCGGTTCAAAGGTGTCCACCGTTGGAGTAACATCTTCACAGACATCTTGCAGCCAAAATGAAATCCCGGATGGAGTAGTCACTTCAGCCCTAACATAACGGAATTCGCTGGTTAAGACCTCATCGATGCATGAAATTTGATCCGAGCCACTCATTCCTACCTTAAAGTAAATCTCAATTCTATCGACTGTTTCATCAACCGGGAATGAGGTTTGATTTACATAGGGTTGGACAGTAATTGTGGTGAAGGTATGAGCCATATCGACCTTATCTGGATATGAGACCTGATAGACATCTTCTCGGAGGCCTTCAATCGCTTCTCTGGCCTGTAGCAGTCCCAAACAGCCTGATAAACTGGACATCATCAATGTCATCAGAAGAAACACGACTATGCTATTTCTCCTCATACCAATGCGATAGATAACTTGGTTATCAAATAAGTGATTATTCGGGCGCTTATTTGAAGTGGAGAAATCTATCGCCACCTGTCCGGATGACGCACATGGTGGCCGAGCTAACGCAGTGACGAACCCTATGAAAGCCGACGGACATCACTCAAATTCTGCACCACACACCGAGCACTGAGTTGCCATAACTGGGATTTCAGCGCCGCAGGCGCCACATTCGGCGGTTTTCTTGGTCGCCTGTCTTCGCTTGGGTTTTTGTCTTGTTGGAGAGAGTTCATCAACTTCCTCAGTTACTGACAACGGCTGTTCATCGTCCACAACGGTGAAATCGGAACTAACCTCCTCAATTTCATTACCAGCAATCGAAGAATCAGAGAGACCCATACCAATATGCACCTCATCACCCGGCATAACTCCGTCTTCACCAGTTATCTCATACAGTCTACCTCTGATTCCGGCATCGCTAGCAGATAACTCGGATTCATCGTCTTTGTGAGCAATGAGTTCGCCTTTTGCGGCGAGCATCTCATCAAGGCCGAGGGAGTCATCAGACAATTCTTTCAATGTTTTTAAGCGCGTTGTCACCTGTGATTCTAACTCTTCAATTTCTTCTGGCGTCAGTCCCTCAGTGTCAAATTCTTCGTCGTACATTTGCTCGATTTCAGCAATTTGCGCTTCAGCTGTTGCGAAGTTTTCGTCCCAATCATCTTCTAATTGTTCCTCATCATAGCCAAATTCTTTCACCGTCTCAGCGAAATTTTCCGTGCCTGAAACAATCATATCCTCATCATCTTCTGGTAGAGCTATTTCTTGGATAACCAACGGTTTCTTAATTCGTCGTTCACGTCGCTCAAAGAATGATGAGACATCTTGCTCAGCACCGCAATACGGACAATTATCCATCAAATCGGGGACCGATTCACCACACTCATGACATTCATGGAATTGTTTCCTAGCCTTGGCTAGGTTGAAACCACAGTGCGGACAACGACTTTCGTCACCCTCGAGTTCACCGTCACAAGCGGGACAATAGTCGAAGATATCACGCTCAACTTCCTCATCGGTTTGTCTGGTCAGCCAAATTGCGGCAACGAATATTGCGATAAGTATTGCCACACCTATGCCGATTAATGCTGCTGTACCCATTCCTGACTGCTCACTATCAGCATCATTGTTACTCGTAGACACCGTAGTTAGTTTTCTGACATAGGTATTGGTAACTGCAGGGTCTGAAGGGACCAGTTGAATAGTAGTTGACGGCGCTGATGCTGTAAAATCACATTCGATTGGAACTTTTTGCCCAATGGTTGATACGTTGACATTGATTGTTGCTAAATTAGTATTCAGTGCCCCGTCCTCACAGTAGATGTCTAACTCGCCGAGTTCCTGACTGCTTAGATTGATGGCAAAGGTGTATTGTTGACCTTCAACTAGTGGCAAGTCGACTGGGTTTCTGTCCCCATCTAGTATTCTTAGACTCGACCCCGCCCAATTCAGCACCAAGCCAGATTCGACGGTTATGGTATTTGAGGCGACGTTATTGCTCAAATCTCGATCGGTAGTGCCCAGAGACGGAATCCATTCTGCAGAGAAGTATGCTGTGTGTGACCCAGCCGCAGTATTAAGTTCATCTGTCCAATAAAACGATTCACCAGCGTCTAATGAAATAAATGATGAAGTAGCAATTACGCCTTCAAAAGTATATTCTAATTTACCTGTTACCGTTTCGCCACCTAGGTTTGTTATCGATACCCCCCAAGTCACCTTTTGTCCTGCCTGGACAATTGATGATGATGGTAAGGCAATAGCGTCAACAAGAACATCTGGAGTTTGTAATATAATAAATGTCGAGCTAAGCCGGTCATTACTGGTGTCTTCTTGAGTAAAAGCGCCGTCAGTAAACGGGTCAATAACTGCGGTTATTTGATAACTACCCGGACTGAGAGTTCCAACCTCATCCCCACCAAATGAGGTTGACCAAGACTGCTGTGAGGTGGATTGGCCCAATACTGTTACCGTGAATGGCTGAATTACCAACATACCCGAGTCGTGATTAATCTCTAGCCACATGGTTACATCAGTTGTGCCTGACTCACCGACTCTGCCGATCATCCCATCAACGGTCCAAGGACCGCTAGACGAACCGCTACTGGGAGTTATAGAAAGCTCACCAATGTGATACAAATCCATTCTCGGTTCGACCATTAAGTTAACTTCAACCGACTTGCCTTGTTCCGATGCTTCGAGAACATCATCATTGAAATCGGGCGTCACATAGATGCTGTAACTACCAGTTTGCGGTGCGGTAAAAGTCGTATTAACCCATGATTCCTCACTTGCATTAAGTGACTTGGTTTGGAGGTATTGACTAGCAAGGCTACCTGGTAAGTTCACTTCGAGTTGCGAACCAGCCGCAGTCACGGACCCGGTATTCTTTACCAAACTAGAGAGTTGAATTGTATCTCCTGCATGAATCATCGACGACGGTGTAAGCTCAGTCTGAATTACCCGTAAGTTAGGCAATCCGGTCACTTCAAATTCAACAAAAAATGACACCTCATTACCACTATTTCGGGGATATTCAAAGGTGATCCACACCTTGTCGTCACTCTCCAGCAAACCATCCCAAGTTGCCTCGACAGTTTGGGATGAGTCCCCTTGTATATCGATTACATTCTCGACAAATTTATTCGCTGAACTATACTGATTTTTGTAGAACGCGTAACCGACATTTAGCGCTTCACCCTGCTGGGTGTTAGACAAGGTCAGGAAAAAAGTGACCGAATCGCCAACATTCAGTCCGGTTGATGGAATCATAGCCACCTGCGTTTCAGAAGCCTCGATTCCACCGCTGTCATACGCTGATACACCCAGCGGTGTGGCAACCATAGTTGCCATAATCAGCGCCAAGATAAGCGCTCTTGTGCGTGCCATCAGTTATATGGACATGTGATGAGGCACTTGAACCCATCTCTAATCTAATCCTGATAACTACGCATTGTGCATCACCATCATCCGGCGATACGTATTGATTTACCAATCATCAAAATGCTACGATAACAAGGGATGCATTCAAGGCTTACGGCTAATGTGAACTCAACATGCGAGCAATCCACGCAGCAGCATTAATGTGCCTTGTGATGCTGATTGCCAGCATTCCACAAGATGTCAATAATATCGCCAAACTCAGTGATGTCACCCAATCATCAGGGTCTAACTCTGACATCTCAATAAGTTATTCAAACGGACCTGCAAGTGGTCAAGTCCTGACAGGTGTTTACACGCTATCGTTTGCCATCTCAGGTAGCAACATCGTTGATTCGCTGAATGTTGAAATCTCGACTGATAACACCAACTGGATTACTATCGGAACGCTATCTACGTCGCCTTGGGTGACATACCTTGATACGACCACCTTGTCGAATGGAACCTATCAACTCAAAGCTACCGCCTACGATTCCACCGCTGGTGAAGACGTTGTTGCGATGTCCCCTTCATTTTCTATTGCCAATCAAATTCCGGTGATTACTGAATTCAGCGTTAATAATATCGAATATGGTAGTGGCACAAGTGCCTCAGATAGAGCGTGGTTTTCGATAGCCGCAGACGCTACACTAGAATTTGCTTGGAGTGCAAGTGATGACGATTTGCTACGTGCCAGTCTAGCCAATGTGCCTGGTCCCGGTACACCAACAAATGATGGGCCATCAAATCTGAATTACGGCTGGGATTGGTCCACAGGAGGGTTTAGTGAGGGCACATGGAATCCAAGATTGACCGTCTATGACGACTCAGGATTGACTGCTACTCAAACCATGTTCATTGGCATTGACCGCACTGGCCCAACTATTGGCTCGGTGACAACCGGCTCAAGTTCAGGTTGGTCAACCTCCTCAGCAGTCACTCTAACCGGGTTAATCAATTCCGTTGATGATGGTCTCGGATGCGGGGTTGCGTATACAGAAATTAGCTTAGACCAGAACAGTTGGACACCAATTTTCGTTGATACGCACACTCTGACCTTACCAGATGGTATCCATACCATCTCGTTAAGAGCGACAGACAATGTTGGTAATATTGGAACGACTAGCCAGATTACCATCCAAGTCGATACCCAATTACCGCTTGAGGGTGACTGGTCGGTTGACGAATTAACTACTGCACTGGTTGGCACTGTCAATGTGCAATATTCTGCTACCGACCTTACCTCTGGAGTAGATTTGACAAATTCATATATTGAATATGGATTCGATTCAAATGGTTTCGGACAGACACCGGACTTATCGGGAACTTGGCAACCATCGCTGGACTCCGGGCTTGATACCACTGTTGCACAGTCGAGTTGGGCGACCAAATCACGACAATATTTGATGCTTCGAGCAACGATAATCGATATCGCAGGTAACAGCATACAAACCGATCCCGTGTTCTACCAAGTGCTACCCAGTATCGATTTTCAGTGGAACCTAACTGCAACCAATGTCGATAGACTAATTGTCAAACCAGGTGACAGCACGGGGAATATAACCGTGACTGGCCTCTTAGAGGTTAACGAAAATTATGGTGGCACCATTACTGTGCGATTAGAAGCGGCTCCAGCTGACCGTTCAGCGGAAGTGGCATGGACTATTATCGAATCTAGAACATTGGACGCAGGCTCAATGACTGATAAATCCGAGATGTTGACATGGCAATACATCGTCCCAAGTGAAGGTCAGTATGACCTCAAATTGGTAATCGACCCCACCGGTGTAATCGATGAATATAACGAAGGTAATAATGAAAATTACATGGTAGTAACCGGAGCATCAGTCAGTAGCATAATCAACGCACCATCGTTCATGCCGTCACTCGGAGCAATAATCCTAGTTGGACTCATTATATCGCTTGCGCAACGCGATACAAGAGATTGAAAAGCAAGAAGACTCCGGCCCATCCATGCGACAGGGACTACCTCGTGTGCCAAAGGACAGAATTGCTGTCCTGATTGGTTCAAAAGGCGCCACGGTTAAGTCCATTCGGGAAGCCGCCGGTTGCGAAGACCTGTTCATTAATTCTGAAACTGGCGATGTAGAGGTCCACTGGGGTGATGCCGGGTCATATGACCCCGTCAAGGCAATGAAACTTCCAGACGTCATCAAAGCCATTGGTCGCGGAATGGCACCCAAGGCGGCAATCCGGCTCTTTGATGACCGGCATTTCTTCGAAATGGTTGACTTAAGGGACTTTGTCGGTAAAAGGTCTAATCGGCAGCGACAAATTCGGTCCAGAATCATCGGTAGCCAGGGTAAAGTCCGTCGACTCATAGAAAACCTAACCGACACAGAGATTACCATCTATAAATCGACTGTCGTAATAATTGGCGAAGAGGAAGGGTTGTTTGCCGCTCGTCAGGCAATTGAAATGTTAGCAGGTGGCTCGGAGCATGGTTCGGTTCTCGGATATTTGGAAAAAGACCGACGTCGCTCTAAGTTGTCCAGTCGTTCGCTCGAAACTATTGAATTAAAACAACAAGACCCAACCAGTGGTGGTTTCGAAAACTTAGTGCCTGGGTTATCTGAAGTCAGCGACCGACGTTCTAGACGAATGCGAGCCAGTCAAGTGGATCCACAAGACGAAACTGCGGTTGCTGAAATGATGGAACTATCTGACGATGAAAACATTGTATGGGAAGAAGAGTAGTTCAGCCAACTTCCGTAATGTGACTCAAATCCATGTTCAACACTTCGTACATAGCCTCGGCTAACTCTACCTCGATGGAATTTTTATTGGCCCATTCCACCAACCTAGTAACGTCTCTGATTAGAAATTCCTGAGCTTTTGGATGCGACTGGATGACCGCTTGGCCGACATCAATCACAACTGGCCCATTAGGGCTCCATAGAATATTAAATGGCGAAAAATCACCGTGCACCAGATTGGCTTTTTGCCATGAGACTGCTAAGAATTCCAGTAACTCATCGTATACCTCTTGAGGATCTTCAACCACGACCTCTCTTAATTTAGGATATGGTGAGGTATCGTCACCAAGATATTCCATGACTAGGACATTCTTGTTGATGCCGAGTGGTTGCGGCACGGTTAAGCCCCACTTTGCTAATCGCGATAAGTTCCGTTGTTCTTTGCGCACCCAGATATCAACTAAATCACGATGGCGTCGACGCAATCCGCCAAATCTTTGGTCACCCTCGATGTACTGCATGAGATTTTTGAACACCGCATTTGAAGTATGAAAAATCTTGATGGCAATTGACTTACCTTGGGGATCAGTGCCGTGGAAAACATGAGCTTCTTTACCCCTTGCAACAGGGAAATCAACTGTATCAATTACTTCGTTTTTCATTAATTTATACAAGGACATCAGGGTTAACCGATCGAATACTTGATCGAATACTCGTCTATCTACCCACTCGAATGGCCCCTTGCCCAGTGCACCCTGAATTTTATTCTCAATATCGCGGAATATGGATTTGTAGCGCTTTTCCTTCATCCAGTCATATTTTCCTGAAGAGTTCTCTAATGATCCAACAAAATCTCGTGCATCAATTTCGTCTTGGGCTAGATGCTTAGATTTACCGCGCTTTGACTTTTTTCGCCGATTGCGATTCTTGTTGATGGCAAGTTCATCCCAGTCGTTACCTCGGTCTTTCAATCGACCACCTCTGACATTAATTTAACCAAATAGTGAATCGATGTCAACGTCGTCATCATCATCGTCATCGCTATCATCCGCATCTGGGTATTCCTCTACGGGAACGAACTCTTCCACGGCTTCCTCAGGAGTTTCTTCTGTTGTCTCTGGCTCATCATCGTCTGAAGAAGCAAACATGTCATCGACATCATCATCGTCATCGCTGGCAAACATATCGTCGACTTCATCATCATCATTACCGCCGTCGTCACCAAACATGTCATCGACATCGTCCGACTCTTCCTCAACAACGCCAAAGATGTCATCATGTTCATCATCATCATCGTGAGTCACATTCATGCCAAAGACGTCAACATCGTCAGGCAGGACTCCTTTTCTTGATAAGTACATTGATTGAGTCTTAGTGTATCGATGCTTAACATCAGCTTTTGAATCTTGAAA
>DUJJ01000190.1:4088-4345 GCA_013329865.1 Candidatus Poseidoniaceae archaeon | reverse complement strand
ACAGTGCTGGATAAACCGATTGAGGAGGTGAGAATAATTGCTCTTGACCGACCAAGACATCACAACTTGTTCAAAGAAATCAGAAGCCTTGGTGCACAATTACACACCTTGAGCGACGGTGACATCGCCGCAGCATTGTGGGCAGCTAGACCCGAGGGAGACCACGACATGTTGCTTGGTATTGGGGCTGCACCGGAGGGTGTCATAACCGCAACCGCAATTCGCGGAATCGGTGGGGTGTTTGAAGGGAGACTAGT
>DUJJ01000190.1:2030-3688 GCA_013329865.1 Candidatus Poseidoniaceae archaeon | reverse complement strand
TGGAGTGCTCATGACTTATGCCAATCAGAGGATGCAATTTTCGTCGCCTCCGGGGTATGTGATGGCTACTTACCCGGGGTCAAAATAAACGATGATGGAACGATTGCGACATTCGCTGAAATTATTGATGTCGCAAGCGGAAAAGTAACGCGACATGACCGAATCCATAGTCTGTGATAATATGTCACAAATAGTCAGAATAGAGGTTCGCTTACCAGACGGGCACTGGGCTGGTGAGGCGACAAGAAATAATCCAAATGCGGTCTTACAGATAATCGAAACTATGCCTCTTGGTAGAGGTAGAGGCACCGCTCAGATTGCTGCTGCTGCTGAGTTGATCACCGATCTAGCAAATCTGAGTGGGATAGAGCAGGTCAACTCACTGGGTGAAGGGAAAGCCAGCGTTACTATCGCTAGCGGTGGTGGAGGCTTCATCAAACCATTACGAACAATTGGTGTGGTCCCGCGGACACCGTTTGACGTAATTGATGGCTGGGCTGACTGGACCATTCAATGCTCTTCGCAGCAAGCTAAGGCTCTCGTGCAAGAGATTAAACAAGAAAATCTCCCAATGCGGCTTAAGTCGACTAGGGCTAGCCAAGAAAGACTGCTAACTACAAGACAACGGGAGGTATTTGAATTGGGGCTCCGTCGTGGCTATTGGAAGGCACCCAGAGAGGTAACACTTACTGAATTATCTACTGAATTGGATATAGCAAAGTCAACATTATCGGTATTATTGCACTCAATTGAGTGTAAAATAATCGACAGGTATTATGATGAAATTTTGTCTTGATACGAACATGTTCGCAAAGACAATAAGGAAGACCTTGAAATGGCTATGACATGGAGAATTTACCGAACACTTGGGAAGAATGGATTTCGAATTTTGAAGGCTGGCAAAAAAGAGTCGGGTTTGACCCCTCTTGGCTAGGTGATTTTGAACTATCAGTATTATTCGATTGGGAAAGAGCAGGCGACACCATTGAGTTTGGTGATTACAAGGGAAGGCGAAAGTGGGAACGAGCCCTACAAGTACCACAGCAAAGTATGCGTGATGCTCTAATCACAATGATTACTGTTCAAGGCGACACCGAATTCGCTTCTGTCGAACAGCAGAGACACCTGTTGGCGTCAGCACCCACCGACTTCGATCGGTATTCCGCTGCTAGAATCATGGCTGAAGAACAACGCCACGGCTGGCAAATGGCATACCTACTAATGACATACTTTGGCCAGCAGGGCCGTAGAGAGGCGCAAAAGCTACTTGAAAGAAATGCACAAGACGGCGACAGGTTGCTTGGCGCATTTAACATTCCAATGCCTCACTGGTTAGATTTCTTCTGCTACACTATGTTCGTCGATAGAGACGGGAAGTTCCAACTTGGAATGCTTTCTACCTCTGCCTTCAAACCTCTTGCAGCATCCATGGGTCCAATGCTCAAAGAAGAAGCATTCCACCTGGGAACCGGATTTAACGGCTTAAGAAGAATTGTCAAGGCTGGAGTAATTCCACTCGACTTACTACAGCGATACATCAACAAGTGGGTTTCTACCGCACACGATTTGTTTGGTGTGGATGCATCATCGTCCGCTCACTGGGCATATGTTTGGGGAGTAAAAGGACGCTGGGACGAGCGCAAGAAACTTGAAGCTGG
>DUJJ01000190.1:0-1633 GCA_013329865.1 Candidatus Poseidoniaceae archaeon | reverse complement strand
AGGGGAAGTTCGAAAACTTTGTGGGTATCTACCTGACGATGCAGCACGACTGTATGTTCCACATGAGAACTTTAACCGAAATATTGGTGTCGCAAAAGGTCGCAAATTCAACGTCGATGGAACACCCTTCGAAGGTAGTGACGCTGATTGGAACGCATACTTAGAAAACCACTTGCCGACTGACCAAGATGAGATTGATCTGCAAGAATTCTTCAAGCAAGAATGGATTGCTAACAAACCTATGTCAACCAGACAAATTGAGTCTGGTATTGGCGCTTCGGCATAAACAAGGTGAGTCAAATGATTCCTGTTTCCCTATACGGAGTAGATGTCGATAAATGTGAATCCTTCTACACAGTACTTCCCGGACTTGTCGCCGATAGTGTTGATGATGAAGAATATTCCAAAGCGATATTTACCATTCAAAACAAAGCCTCAATGCAACACATTAAGGTCGCAGAAGATTGGTCGCAAAGACAGCCTTTTGCCTTCCCAGAAGAGATTGCCAACGAAATTGAAATGATTATTCGAACCGTTTCTTATCCTGATGTCTCTCTCCTTCAACATCTATTGACTATTGATGGAATCGATACTCAGAGAATATCCGAATGGATGCACTTCTCAACCAATCTCTACCCAATCTACAGTCAAAAAGCCTGCGATACACTGACTGAAATGGGACTTGACACGCCATATAATCTCAATGATATGGCAAGTTATGGCCTCTATGTATCCAGAATTGAAGGACTGAAAATGTATGCTCCAGCCACGGGACTCCCCGAAATAGGTCTTCCTAGATCCAGAATGCTCCAACTTGGTTTGGAGCGATTTGAATGAGCAATCTATTAGTTCACGTCAAATTATTTTCTGTCGCCGTAATCTGGGGCCTTGGATGGCCTGCTGGAAGGGTGGTTGCCAATGATATTCTACCTTTCATGGCATCATGGCTGAGATATGTCATTGCTACATTCAGTTTCTTACTATTCCTAAAATTATCCGGGCAGTGGATGTTTCCAAATCGTAGCGAATGGCGACGCTTGATTGTAATTGGCTTCATTTCAACAGTAGTTTATCAGGCCTTTTTCATGTTTGGAATGCAGTATACTGCGGCCGGAGATGCATCCTTGATGATTACCTTCAACCCACTGTTCACAGCAATTCTGGCAATAATTTTTCTCAACGAAAAAATGCATCTGAATCTGGTTATTGGACTGGCTATGGGTATTACTGGGGTTGCCATACTATTCTACTATTCACCTAATGTTGATATTCCATTTTCCTCCAGGGTAGTGGGGAATCTGTTGATTGCCTGTGCGGCGCTATCTTGGGCGTGTAATACCATCTTGATGAAGCAGGCAATGACCAGGCCGGCCAAAGACGCCGTGAAACCACTTAACCCACTTGAACTGACAGTTTGGTCATCAGTAGCTGGGCTGTTCATCCTTACCCCAATAACTGCTGTTGAGGCGCTCACTAATGGAGTATCAGCACCAAGCCCTGATGGTTGGATTGGGGTGATTTTCTTGGCCCTATTCTCTACTGTCATTGCATATGTTTGGTTTGCCGATGGGATTGTCAGCATTGGCGCTTCAATGAGTGCGTTGTATGTTTACTTAGTACCGCCCTTTGGCAT
>DUJJ01000042.1:4176-4321 GCA_013329865.1 Candidatus Poseidoniaceae archaeon | reverse complement strand
GCCATTAACCAAGAAAACCTCAACTCCCAATGTTGCTACCTCTGCTCCGCGTTTTGCCTTTAGGTCGATGCCGCCTGTTACATCTACGTCACTATTGTGAACTCCGGAGTAGGTGACCGATGGAGACCATTCCCTAATCAGGTCA
>DUJJ01000042.1:0-3781 GCA_013329865.1 Candidatus Poseidoniaceae archaeon | reverse complement strand
CGAGTAACATTTGGTAAATCACGACACAGCCTGACAACTAGATCGTCGCCTGATAGTATGCCAAACTCTCCCTCATCGCAATCAACTACGTCACCAAAAGTAATCGCTACATCTTCAGTGATAGTGAAATTATTCTTTATCTCACCAGTAAATCCACTACCGGTATTTCTCGCCCATTGGTGAGGTGGTAGGGATTTTGCCGATACGCCGATTTTATCAAATGCGTCAAGAATCAAGTTGTTTAATGTAAGCATATCCTTACGAACAAGATTAACTGCCTCTTTTTGTGATGTACAATCAGGTTGCGGGGTGAAATCAACGTCAGCGAGTTGCCCATCTTTCAAGCGCCAATATTTGGCCCGCAGGTGACCATATGAGCCGGCACCGTGAACCACCACTACCTTCAAACCTGATTGTAGACACCGTTTCACTACCGCAACTAAGTCATCGATTATGGACAATGCTGGAGTGCATAATTTTGCTTTATTGGTAATCAATCCTCCACCGAACTTGACTACCACTACTTCAGTCATGGTTACACCCAATTGTTAGTCACTCAATATTGTTGTTACTCACAAGCATTCATCAATGATGGTATATTCAGGCTTAACATGTCTGAAGGGCCTTTAGTAGACGAGTTCATGAGACATCTTCAAGCAAGTTTAGACGAAGCAATGGATATTGAAGATAAAATTGAGCGACATGACCGCATACTTCAACTCGAAATAGCAATCCAAGAGGCAATAATTTTCAAAAATCGCTACAAGGAATTAGTCAGTCATGGTATCGATCCATTGGTATTGGTTGCGCAAAAAGAGGGGCAAGAAGCCCCCCCACCAGCAACAAAATCACAAGCTCTCACTCTGGGCGGGAGCAACTGCGAAAAATGTGGTTCAGCGCTGGACCCGGATCTTGACTTTTGCCCCGCCTGCGGTGCTATTGTAAAGTAATTTACTCTTCTTCCTCGGATTCCCATCCGGCGACTATTTCACCGATAACCGGGTCATCTTCCTCTACCTGATACAAGTAATCAGCAGGCATGTCTGTAGTTAGGAAGACTGATTTTCCTGCTCTAAAAATAGTATTACCGTCAGCAATTGCTCTCGTTGTGTCGACCTCAATTATTGCCGGACGGTCTATTCTAACATGGCCTGCCTCCATAGCTTTGGCGATGGTCTTGGAGAGGTGAACGTGTTGTCTGTCTCCAGCAGTGATACCCAACTCAAGGATGGTGCCGACTTGGTCTGGTTCACACGGCCAGTATAGTGCCTCGGGGATATCATCGGTTGGCAAATCAAGTTCAAGTTCTATAGAATGGCCGTATGTGGCCCGAATCATTTCTCCCTCAACCTGATATCGACCTTTTTCATCAGAATTGGCAATTGCTTCAAAGTGCCATCCCCGGAGCCAGTGGTAATGTCTTCTCTGGTTTGATATTGCATCTGATAGTTCCCTTGTGTTGACCCAGCCATTAATATCCATATCGACACCAAATTTTTCCGGTGCGTGGCGCAGAACTAACGCAAGAATCCTGCCCAAAGATTGTGATTCTCTATCACTCATAATGAATTTACCTTCTTCATTACAAACATCACAGTTACTGCCGAGGAAGAACTTAGTTTCGCATCCATTGTCCCTACATTGTCTTAGCATGATTCTACCCGGCAGGCCTATGTTATTAGTATCTATGGAGAATTAATCTTTACAAGTAAATAATCTAGTTCCACAATAATCAACCGCTGTAATCAAATGCTACCTGCTAATCGGGTAACTATGGTAGATGTAGCCATTGTAGGTGCGGGCCAAACAAAATATGGCAACCACCAACTGGGTATCAAGGGAATGTGGGCTGAAGCAGCAATAAATGCCTTTGATAGCGTAGATAAGGATTTTCAACCAAACCAGATAGACGAGGCCTACATTGGTAGCGTAGCGTTTGGAGGTGGTCAATTAGGTAATACCGCGGCACTTCTTACCGAGCACACGGGTATGCAGGGTAAGCCCGTTCGCAGAGTAGAGAATGCTTGTGCATCATCCGGGTTTGCTCTTAGGGATGCTTGGATGGCCATAAAGAGCGGCCAAGCCGATGTTGTAATAGCCGGTGGTATTGAGAAAATGAATGATTTGACTCCGGAGCGCAAGCGGTTCTGGCTAGGGGTCTCTGGCGACACAGAGTGGGAACGCCTTGCAGGTTTGACATTCCCTGGAACTTATGCTTTAATGGCAAGAAGATACTTTCACGAGTTTGATTCTTCCCATGATGACCTCGTGAATATTAGTGTTAAAAATCACTTTCATGGCCTTCACAATGAAGTTGCGCACATCAGAAAAGCGGTATCATTTGAAAAAGCGAAAAATGGTTTTATGGTCGCTGATCCATTAACCCTGTATGATTGTTGCCCGACCTCAGATGGTGCATCATGCGTCATACTAGCCGCCGACCATGTGGTAAAGCAATTTACTGACGACCCTGTTTGGGTTAAATCATCGGCTGCAGCGTCAGATTATCTGGCACTTCATGACCGACCATCAATTACTCAATTAGCCGCTACCCAGAAAGCAGCACGACAAGCATATGATATGGCGGGTATCGCTCCCAAGGACATTGATTTAGCTGAGGTTCATGACTGTTTTACTATTGCTGAATTACTGGCGACTGAAGATTTAGGTTTTACTGAGCGTGGCACTGGTGGTGTGTTTGCGAGAGAAAATCGCGGTCGCCTTAATGAAGGGACAACCTGTATAAATCCAAGCGGTGGACTGAAATCTAAAGGTCACCCTCTTGGGGCAACCGGGACCGGACAGACCGTTGAAATCTTCAAGCAACTACGATCCGAGGTTGAAGCTACGCGACAGGTTAGAGACGCTGATACTGCTCTAAGTCACAACGTTGGCGGCTCTGGTGCAACCTGTTCCATACACATTTATGGGAGGTCACGCTGATGAGCAATTTTCACCACTGGCAAGGCTACTTAGTGGCAAGCAATGGTGATTGTTACAATATTTGCTCACCATGGCAAATAGACGATACTTGCGTATTCGGCTATGATAGTGATTATACTACCATGGCAATTGCGTTAGTCAAATATGTTGCATTACAAACATCGCCTGTGGAAATTAAACTAGTGGATAATAAAATTTCCACAGATATCCTTGTTGCCGCAACCAACTTAACGCTAGCAGATTCTGGATATACACTATCTTGTAATGGTGATGCATCAATGACTATGTTCCTTAACGAGCAACACACAATAATTCCACCAACGGAAAAATTGCTGGAAATTGATTCGGATATTCTCAATAACATCAATCAGGCATGGGATGAAGAATCTGATGAACGAAATATATCCCAAGGTGCTTATGTTTCGGCTCAACAATATAGCGAAAGCCTTGAATCAAGGTTATCTTTAATTGCTCAGAATCATAATGTTTTGATTTGGCCACAACGGCAAATGGATGCAGATGGCGCTGTTATTGGTGACAACAACATAAGAATGGAACCTACAGGTATTGTTACTTCATGGACAAGACTAAGCGCGGCTGGTGCGCCGTCTGAATTTTCACTAAGGGCGCCAATTCTAAATGGTATTGCAACGGTTATGGTTGAGACAACGGACGGACCTAACGGTGTCTTCCTGTTAGTGGATGATGATAGTAAACAACCGAAGATTGGTGCGTCGGTTGAACTCGTTGTTCGAAGGTTGTATGCGCAAGAAGGCATAATTCGCTATGGTCTCAAAGCGATTCTACATGATTAAATGGATATTACAAAGCATTCATA
>DUJJ01000086.1:1422-16840 GCA_013329865.1 Candidatus Poseidoniaceae archaeon | reverse complement strand
AGGGAGTATAGTATAGCTTGGTAGTATCGCGGGCTCCAGTTGCACAGGAATGAAGACGAGTGGGTTTGCTGAAGTTGATGACCAACTGGAGCGCCGACCTGTTGCATCCTGCAGACCTGCCCACAAACACTGGGCGGTTTCAGAAGAAACCCGCTGGGGGGGGTTCAAATCCCTCTGCTCCCACCATTTAACAAAGCATGAATATCTTGATGTGTGAGTGGTTACTGCGTGACATGGGGGATACAAATGAAGCGATTAGTTGCCGTAGTTCTTTGCGCAGTCATCTTTCTGCCACTCACGGGGTCAATACACAACGACTCGATTAATTATCGAGCACAGTGGACCCTAGCTGATGATTCAGGTATGGTTTGGTTGGATGCCGGCTATACGATGGACATCCCGCATCAATCAAGTCCACTGTGGTTAGATCAGCAGCAACCGTGGTATGAGCGCTCTGCATATGATAAAAATAACAATCATATTCATGACTCTATTGAACGCTCTAAAGTCCCGGTTGGGATGGGTATATCCTACCTCAACGAGGTTGACCAGACCAACCTGAATGATCTAGCTAACTTAGGAATTGAGGTCGTCGATGTGTTAGAATCGATTAATTCCGTTCTGATTGGCATTCATGAAGCGTCTGTTGCCGAAACTATTGCAGGCCTGAAGGATGTTGTGATGGTTCATCACTATGGTACTGTGGTGTTTTATGGCGATATTCAAACTCCCAATGTTAAAGCGCGTAACTCTTCTATTTATCCTGATGCAGCGTGGAATTTCGGCGTTACTGGGAAAGGCGTAAATATTGCCATGGTCGATACTGGTGTCGATAACGAGCACCCTGGTCTAGTTGGAAAGTTCGTTGCGGGATATGATGCCGTGTGCTATCTCCACACCGACCCAACATGCGTTGCTGCAGGACTGGGAGCTAGGCAGACTGATGGTTCATACGATCCAGATGATGGTAATCAACACGGCACAGCCTGTATTGGTATGTCCTCTGCAACAGGCATTGACGCAGATGGAAGTCAGAGCGAATTCTACGGTTCTGCCCCGGATTCTTCCCTAGTTGACGTAAGAATCGGTACTGACGCTGGTGCCGGACCATTTGAAAACTATATTCTCGAACAGGAATTTTACGAATCTGCCATGAACGGTATCCAGTGGATCATCGACAACAAAGATACCGCATGGGCAGGCGTTGATGAGAGTCTGCACGGCATCGACATAATTTCTCTTTCTTGGGGCATAACCTCACATGAAGGAGGCGGGTCAGATGGCTCTGATATGCATAGTATGATACTTGATGCGGCGATGGAAGAGGGCGTCGTCGTGAGTGTTGCTGCCGGCAATGATGGGCCAAGCAATGATGGTTTGTCGGGTATGGGATCCTCAGATCTTTCAATTACTGTCGGGGCTACCGATGATGGTAATACAATCACTAGGGATGACGATACAATCGCATCATATTCATCACGCGGTCCTCGAAGGGATAACGCTGACGGCAACCCACTAAATGAACTAAAACCAGAGATAACCGCCCCCGGTACCAACATCATCCAAGCAGAAGGTTGCGTTACTTCAGGTGGTTGCAACAATTTCCTCGGTGGTGACGCCTCGTCAAACACCTACACCAGTAGAGGTTCGGGAACTTCTTACGCCACTCCTTCCGTTTCGGGAATTCTGGCGTTAATGATTGAAGCAAATCCTGATTTATCGCCATTTGAAATGAAGGAGATTCTCAAATTTACTGCTGAACGAAAAGGTGAGGCAACCCAACCGGATGTCGACCCATACTGGAATCGTGATTTTGGCTGGGGCTTAGTAGATGCTTACGAAGCGGTCAAACTATCAATAGAATTGAGGAATCAAAACCTAACAGGTCAAATTGATGTTCATAATCAAGTCCACATTGAATCGGTAACTATTGACAATCAATCTGGACTAACTGTCTACAACGGCATTGCTTGGAACCAGGTTGGTTCAGTAAACTCCGTAGAGTATCGTATTAATGGTGGTAATTGGATGTCGGTCGCATTTGAAGAGACTAATGGTTCTCTCGGGGCACTGGAGAGATTTTCCTGGTCCATTGCTTTGGATACAGACAAGCTACCATCGGGTAACAATACCTTAGAGTTCAGAGGAATGAGTGATGACGGCCAGTCCCTTCCAGTAATAGTAATGGTAGCCGGCGCAGGTGAAAGCAGCGGTCACACAGAATCATGGTTTGAACGATTTCATCTTGACTTCATTTTTATTGCGCTATTCACTATTGTTGGTTTGCTGCTTTGGTTTGGTAGGACTAACAATCCTGAGACGTTAACGCTAGACAGCAATGAGTCTATTGATAAGGTTTTGAAAGATGATGTAGATATCGCCTCAGTAGTCGACGCCGAGTTACTCGAAGGGACCTGATTATGGGTGATTATCTTGGTGAAAGACGATGCGTTTATGATTGCCAAAACAATGTTCCTTAATTTTCAAGAATCACTCAAAATAGGCTATAATAATCGTACAGTTTGATAAAATTAAGCATAGGGTAGAGGTTGTGGTTGATTTATGTCATTGGTGATGCCACTAACATACTTTTCAACTGGTTTTATTATTGCTTTTATGTTTCCTCGCCTACCGATTATTCTAGTTACCAGAGGCAGGGGATTTAATACCGCTTTCCCAGAACACCCCGAACCAGTTCCATTATCGCCCAAATTAACCCAGCGAGTCCTACATATGAGAATGATTTACTGGATGGGTTTCGTTGTAGCAACCATTCCTCTTATGTTTGGATTGGCTTCAATAAAATGGGGAAATACCGCTTTTGGATTTGGGTTATGGATTTCATCAGGGTGGTATATCCTTTCTCGTTTACAGACTTTTGCTGGTGGTCAAGATCCGCCTTGGACATTAGGTATTGCACAGCGATTACAAGTTGTAATGGATGAGTCAAAAGGCGATTCTAAGTGTTGCGATAATCCACTACCTGAGTGGGGTGTAATGGCGGTGTCCTGCACAACATGCAGCAAGGTCCTGGACACCATGCCTAGGCCAGATTTGGGTCGAAAAAGGCTGGATGGATTCTTTGTTGGAGCAACCCGACTACTCCTCTCAGACGGTTATCCAATCATCTCTAATGATGTCGATGACACCATAAAACTCGATGATTCCGAGGAATGAAGTGCCTGCCAAATCCCCTGATTTTTAGCATCTGTTTCAGCAATCTTTGATAATTGATTGAATCAAGGTTAACTTATGGCGGGTGTTGGACGTAAAAAACCGTTCAGCGCTCGATTGTGGCTAACTGTGGTTGCCCTTTGCCAGGTATTCCTCACCCCGTTGATTGCTTTCACGCTAACATATTTGTTTGATTTCAGTTTCTTTGGTGAAAGCATCAACATTACATTCCAGAAAGAAATGATTCCGTGGATTACTGCAGCTTCCCTAATGTATGGAATGGTTGCTTTGTTCTTAGCCTTGATAATTGGTGGATACACACCACTAACCGTTATCGAGAGCGGAGGCTGGTTCAAATTTTTGCGGTTTTCTCGGTCACAACGAAGTGCCACTCAGAGGCGAGTAGCAAGACAAAATTATGCCAATTCTCCGCACGGTCAAATAACTGTGCTTGCTCATCAGAGGTGGCAACAAGGCCATTCAATTATTTCTACTCACGGGGGGTTGATTTTGCTTGCAGTACCTTTTCAGGTATTGCTCGCAACTTTGCCGCTAGCAATGGTGTTGATGGTCCCAGACACTTTGATGCGAGAAAATCGCCGATTGGAGTTGGCATTAATTTTGTATATCTTTACCCTTGGTTTAGTGATGAAATATTATCCTAAAATTGCCGGGAAATACATTGGAATAGCATCTTTTACTAGAAAGTGGTTGATTTCAATGACCAAAATTTCTTGGCTTGCTCCAGTGCTTATTCTCTGGCTGATGGGCAGGATGGCGAGTGTCGTAGTTTTGGGTTGGATTGGCTCTGACATAGATTTGAATATTGATTTCGAGAAATCCTTTTTTGAATCCACACTCAATATTGGTTCGATACCAGAAACCTCCTTCCTAGATCTCATCGCTGCTCTCGCAGTGATTCCATTAGCAACTTTTACCACTCTTGCGGTGTTAGGCGCCGGTTCTGGCGATCCACCAGAGTGGATGGCTGAGAATTTAGAATTACAGGAAACCAAAGAACAAAATTTGGCGAACTCGGTGAATAATTTAGCAAATACAATTATCGCTCCTGAAGTTACCGAGACTGTAGCTAAATTTGTCCCTCGCCCGGTTGATTCGATGAACATCGATACTGGTCATGATTCCGGTGAGCAAAATGTTACTCAGCATCCTGCTTTTGAAACTAATAGTAAGTCTGAATTAGCGGTTGAGGAGCCGGATACATTTGGCTTTGAACATTTTTTTGATGGCGACTTTGGTCAGCAGGAAACAAAACCTTCACATGATGAACCAGTCGTTAGAGGTTTGAAGTAAATTATCGGTAGATAATAGTGCGGACAACCAACAATTAGTTTCATCAATTAAATGCTCATGGGATGGTTGTTGATGCTAATGCGAAGACTATCTTCTATTTCCCTTGTAACGCTACTATTATTGCAAACTCTAGCGTTAAATTATGTTCCTGATGTCGAGGCAGCATCAGCACGTGGAGGCTCTAAAGACGATTTTAGTATCTTCAGCATCGAACTTGGTAATGAATCATCGTCTACCGAAAGGTGGATTCAACCCGACGGTTCAATTCAGGGTTATTTGTTACAAAATGATGAGATCGAAGTAATAGTCACAGTTTACAAAGATGGTGCCGTTACCGGAACGCAGAAGCAAACCGACGCCAAACTAGAGATTGTTCATCCAATTGGCTTTGTTATTGAAACATTCACCTGGACTACTGATCTAATGCCGGGTGGCGGTAAGGATCAAAATGCCATATTGTGGAATCCACAAGTTGCCCATTCAGTTTTGAATACGACGAATAATGAACTGACAGGCGGTTTAATACTCAGAGCATCGGTCAATTTCACCAATGATGACAGAAATGACAATGATATCATGGAAAAGCAGGTCCCTATTGCAGTATACAAGGACCTTATGGACGGTGAGGCATCAGGGTCTACGACAACATTCAGACCAGCACGCTACCCCATTGGAGGTGGTGATGCCAACGAATACGGTTCTTGGTATGAGGATTCGGGCGATTCCGCAGTAGGTGATTCTCACTGGCGAATGTCACTGCCGGGGGGTAATACTTATCCATCAAGTGCTTTTGACAGGCTGGTATATTCCTATAGAAATCCAACCCAGGACTGCAGTGGTGATGCCTTAGATTCGGGTCTTGCCCAAATTGAAGGTATCTGGGTTTGCAGGGTATTATTCAAATCCCAAGAATACATTTCTACTCAGGTGCACTTGCAAGCTTGGGGCACAATGGGTGCAGGAGATGCAGCCTACCTTGAATTTTGGAATGGCAACGGCAACTTTTCTGACCCATTGCAATCGGTAAACTGGGATGTTGCAGCAATCAACCCCAGCCCTGTGCCAGGGCAGTGGAAGAATATTTCATGGGACCCACAGACTGTCTGGTCACAAAACCCCGCACTGTTGAATCCAGATTTACTGCTTGGTGGTAATTCTTGGAGTTTCAGTGTTGTATTGCGTTCCGATAGCTCGGGTGCGACCCAAGGTATGCACTTTGATGACTTCGTCCAGTTTGGGGTATCCAAGGTAGACGGATATACCCTCACAGCAAACTGTGACAATCCAGTTGGTGGCTTTGAAACAGTGCCCAATGATCTTGTTTCTTGGAAATGTCTGGTGACTAATAATGGCTACAAGAACGTCCAATTCCGTGCCCAAACTAATGTTACCAATGCATCTTGGATGGACCCGGTGGTCCCTCAACTGAGATTAGATACGACAAACCCCAATGACAACGATTTCAACGTAGTCATTCCTCCTATCGGCCCGTTTGAGACCACTGAAGTGTGGGCTAACTTATCGATACCGCCCGGTTCCGATGTTCAAATTCAAGACTGGGAAATTTGGTTTACCGATGCAAGTTCAGCCAACACTGGAGAGAAGGCTCGTGTTACAACGACGGTGTCAATTAACTCGCAGTATAGCGTTAAACTGACATCAACTGCGCCCCAAATTGCTCTCACTATGAACCCTGGTGAATCCCAACTGTTGCCTTTTACCGTGTTCAACACGGGTAACCTGGATTCGACATTCCAACTTGCGGCGACATTCAGCGAAGATCTGTGGTCTGGAACAGTCCAAGATGAGTTAGGCAATGCGATAACGTCGGTATTCATGCTGAAAGGAACTTCAGCGAACCTAAATTTGTTAGTCTCTGCAGAGGAACAGGCCTCACCCGGTCAAGTTGATCTCAGCATTAGAGCCTCTAGAACTAGTGGAGATGTTGTAGGAACTACACTGTTGACGAGAATAATCGATGTCCCAATTTATCGTGATTTTGACCTAGAAGCCAGCTTAGCGTTATTTAGTGACGACAATGGTCGATTATTTGTCGAGGGTTTTGCTAATGACCAGGAAAAGTCAATTTTGATGACACTACACAACAGTGGTAACGATGAAGAATCATATAACATAACTGTGACCAACGATTTTCCGCTCAAATATCGCCAATCTGGAGCGTATGTCGACACCGTACAATCACCTCTGTTAGATGAATGGGATGGTTCATGGCCATTTTACCTCAAATTGCCCATGCCAACGGGTCTTCCCGAAGGATTCTATGAGGTAATTGTTACTGCAACCAATGTTGACGACCCGAGTTTGACAGTAAACGAGGTCATTCCAGTAGAAATAAGGAAGACTGCCAGTGTTGATGTTGAAACGGATATATCAGATCAATCTTACATTCCAGGGGATATCGCTCAATCGATGACGTTTGAGGTAACCAATAATGGAAATATCGCAGACACATTTGACATGAGTCTGAATTTACCACAAGGTATGAATGCACAATTTACCAACCTAGTTGATGGTCAATTTACCCCTATTATCGATAGCGGAGCAAGTTACAATGTAACAGTAGAGTTTTCCTTTGATACTGGAGTAAGCGGTAACCTGCAGATGGTAATTATCGGTAAAAGCGTCTACGACGACACAGTCATAGCCACCGGCGGCTCAACATATTCTGTTGGAAGTTCGAACCAGTGGTTGAAGATATTACCATCACAGCAGGTGATTATCGATAATTTCGAAGATGAAGTTGTCCTCGAAGTCACAGTCAGAAATCAATATTCGACAGCACAGTCTGTTTCGATGGATATTGATTATGGTAATTCTAGTAGTTGGTATAAATCAAGAATTGATAGTAGCGATCGGCAGTTTGTGTTAGGAACAGGCGATGATTCTGTGCGTATCGTAACCATCAGATTCGAGGTTACTGAGGACACGTTGAAGACTCTGGAAAATCCAATATTTGATTCAGAGATAATATTGTGGGCACGGTCTGATACTGTCAGCGATGCGGCGCAATCGAACATTCAAGTCCAACTTAGGAAAATAATTGTCGAAACCAGTGATGACGCTGCTGGAGGATTTGATTTCGCTGGTGCAGCAACATGGCTTGGTTTTATTGTTATCATTGTTGGTGGAATTGTAGTTACGGTGAGAATTTTGCGTAGTGGTGAGGAAGAAGACGATGAATATGCCAACTGGGGTCAGGATGGTTATCAAGATAGTCTCACATCAACATACCAATCAGTAATTTCTGCTCCAACTGTGCCGTCTGGGCCACCGGCTAGTGTTCCGGCATCGATGCCGCCACAAATGCCCGCAGAACCGGTTACTCCGACCATTACACCAACGCCAGCTCAGGCTGTTGTTCAGCCAACCGAGCCCGCCGTTCAAACCGGGCCACCACTTCCTGACAGCGGCCTGCCTGCAGGTTGGACTATGGAGCAATGGAATGCCTATGGCGAAATGTGGCTGTCGCAAAATCAGCAAAACTGAAATTTATCAACGACAAAGTCAATCGTAGGGTTCAAAACTTGATTGCTCTCGCAGGATATGAGGCGAAGACATGTATGGTAATGGACAAGCACCGATTTTCATATTGAAAGATGGCACTCAAAGAACACGCGGCAGGACCGCACAATCAAACAATATTGCGGCAGCAAAAGCCGTCGCCGACGCAGTAAGATCGACCCTTGGTCCAAAGGGTATGGACAAAATGTTGGTTGACTCTATGGGTGATGTCGTAATAACCAATGATGGGGCAACCATCCTAAAAGAAATGGACATTGAACATCCTGCTGCGAAGATGATAATCGAGGTGGCAAAAACCCAAGAACAACACTGCTTTGATGGCACCACGACAGCCGTGGTTCTTTCCGGCGAACTATTGAAGAGAAGCGAGGACTTAATCGAACAGAATGTTCACCCAACAGTTATTTGTGAGGGATTCAGACTTGCAGCAGAAAAAGCAGTCGAGTTATTGGATAGTCACGGTATCGCGACTCAAAATGACGATTCAGTGCTTATGGAAGTGGCTAAAACAGCCCTTACAGGTAAGTCTGCGGGAGCAGTCAAGTCGTTTATGGCTGATATTTGCGTCAGATCGGTTAATGCAGTTGGTATCATTGAGTCAGATCAGAGAATCGTCGATCTTTCAGATATAAAAGTAGAAAAGCGTCAGGGGGGCTCAATCAAAGATTCAACACTAATTGATGGAATCATTCTCGACAAAGAGAGAGTTCATGCAGGTATGCCAAGATCTATCAAAGGGGCAAAGATTGCTCTAGTCAATTCTGCTATAGAGGTCAAAAAGACCGAAGTTGACGCAAAAATACAGATTACCGACCCAAACCAGCTCTCAAAATTCCTAGAGGAGGAAGAAAATTACATCAGAGGCTTGGTTGATAAAATTCACAAGTCGGGTGCGAACGTGTTGATCTGCCAGAAAGGTATTGATGAGCTTGCTCAACACTACATGGCTAAGGCTGGTATTTTTGCCATCAGGAGAGCGAAGAAATCGGATATGGAAGCGCTATCGAAAGCGACCAGCGGTAAAATTGTGACAAATCTAGACGACCTTACCGCTGATGACTTGGGTCACGCAGAGAAGGTTGAAGAGAAGAAAATAGGTGAGTCTGAAATGACTTTTATTACGGGTTGCCCCGAAGCAAAATCTGTCTCAGTATTGCTTCGAGGCGGAACTGAACATGTTGTCGATGAGATTAGGCGAGCGTTTGACGATGCAGTGGGGGTTGTTTCTGTTGCTTGGGAAGACGGCGCAGTATTGACTGGCGGTGGAAGTGTGTTAGCTGCGCTATCCAGAGATTTGCGAACGTTTGCGGAGACTGTTGGCGGCAGAGAACAAATGGCAATCGAAGCCTTCGCGTCAGCGCTTGAGATAATACCCAGGACTCTCGCAGAAAATGCCGGACTTGATCCTGTGACCACACTCATCGAACTTAGAAAAGCGCACGCAGATGGCCAATCAAATGCGGGAATCAATGTCTACGAAGGTGGCGTGGTCGATATGCGAGCAGCAAATGTTTTGGAACCAATTCGAGTTGTGGAGCAGGCAATACAATCTGCTACAGAAACCGCAGTCATGATTCTGAGGATAGATGATGTCATTTCATCCAAGGGCGTCGCTATGGGCGACGAAATGGGTGATATGGGCGATTTCCAGATGTGATTTTTGGCACAATTTTTGTTCACAATAAAACTCTCTCCCTACGGGAGAGCAAGCAACCTTCAAAGACTACGGCGGTTTGGAAATATTGGGTGAGCAGTATGCCAGAGGTTCCTGACAGGCAACTAACAATATATTTCGGTTCTCAAACCGGTAACGCTGAAGAGCTCGCCGGCAAAACCGCAAAATTAGCAAAGAAGTTCAATCTACAAGCGAAAGTCGTCGACATAGGCGACGTAAAGCCTGAAAATTTCGCTGACACCAAGCGTGTTTTTATCATCACCTCGACTTGGGGCGAGGGTGAAATGCCAGATAATGCTGAATCGATTTGGGTTTCAACATGTGAACAAAATCCAAGTCTCGGCTCAGTCAACTTCTCCATTTGTGCCATCGGTGATACATCATATGATGAATTCTGCAAGGCTGGGCTTGACTGGGACGCAAAGTTCAACCAACTTGGTGCAACGAGAGTTCACGACATTCAGTTGTGTGACGTTGACTACGAGCCTGCATGGCAATCTTGGGCGAACTCAGCACTTCAAGCGATGTCAGACCTAGACACCGGAACCATCATGGTTGATGAATCAGAAGTTGTTGCTGAAACAACCACTACCCAAGCCAGTGCCGTTGCAACATCCGGCGAGGCAAGTGAAGAGCTGGCCGCACTGATGTCGGGTGATAGATCGCTAGCAATATTGTTCGGCTCGCAAACTGGCAATGCAGCAGGACTGGCTGAGAAAACAGCAAAACTCGCCGCAGATTACGGTTTAGTCCCCAAGGTGTATGACATGGACGGTTTTGATACGTCTACCCTGGCCACTCACAAGCGAACCCTAATCATCACCTCCACTTGGGGTGAGGGAGAAATGCCGGATAACGCAGAGTCGCTATGGCAGACGGTAAACTCTCAGGGACCATCTCTATCTGGTGTTCATTTTAGCGTATGCGCCATCGGTGATACCGCTTATGATGAGTTCTGCAAAGCCGGTGTCGATTGGGACGAAAAGTATCAGAGCCTCGGTGCAAGTAAGGTACATGATATTCAACTCTGTGATGTCGATTTCGAACCACCGTGGTCACTGTGGGTTGCAGAAGCACTCCCGAAAATAGCCTGCGTTGATTCTTCGGGAACACTACAAATAGAACTGCTAGAACAAATGAAAGCATACGGAAACAGTAGCGACGATGACGTTGTTTCTGGCGATTATGCTCCGGGTGTGATTAACAAAGCAGAGTTAACAGTCACATTGGAAATATTCCGTTACTGCCCTACTGCGGCTGAATCAGGATGGGATACTGTAGTCTGTGCAATACCAGCAAATGCATCAATACAAGACATGCTCACTGCAGTCAAAAACAACGTCGATGGCAGCTTGACATTCAGGGCTGGCGACGGAACCGGTTCGCCGACCTCAGGCGTCAGAGTCAACGGGCGGTTGGTATTAGCTGACTCAACCAGCATATCTGATGTTGTTAGTGCAGATGGCAGAATTAAGATTGAACCGCTGTCTGGCTATCCAGTAATCAGAGATTTGATGGTCGATTACTCTAAATTTGAGGAAAACCGAATGAAGGCTAAGCCGTGGATGAGTTCTAGCCCACGTGAAGGAGAATATCTAATCAACGGAATGGCAGTAGGTGTCATGGAATCAGAGGATGCAGTTAAACTACATACAGCCAGTGATGTAATGTCCTATCAATTGGTTCATTCAATGTCTGATACGGTTGCATATGATTCGAAGTATGAGGGTCCCGGTATCCATCTCCAACGCTGGAATAGGGTCAATGATCCGAGGTCTAGTGAGAAGTATAAGAATTCATTAATTGCTTCACTTAACCATCCAACAGGAGTCTGGGGAGAAGCAGATTTAGCGTCTATCTCAAGATATGGCCCGGAGGGTAAAACCGCTTCAAATGGGCTAAATGATGTTAGGGCATACATTCTGAATCAAACTAATTATCGCGGTCCTCACGGCAGACTAGTCAAGTGGTATGGTCGTAGTGTGAAGTGGACAGGTAAACTGAATGAGACCACCCTATACCGTCAAGTTTTGGGCCCAGTAGGCTTGATTAGCAATATCTTCGATGGAGTCTCCGCTAGAATGGTATTAGGGTTCACCAGAACTGGTGGTCCGCCTATCAGAAGTCTGCAAGCACTTATTCTACCACCAGCGGGTATTGGCAAAATACCGAACATGTTCAATTCAAAAGTTAAGAATCACCATCAAGTTGTAGGGCTGTTTAATGAAATAGACCAAAGATTCTAAGTGATTTACATGCCCAAAATTGCCTACTACCCTGGTAATGTTGCAAGAGCCGCGTCAATGGAGGTTGAGGATTGTATTCAACCACTGTGCAAGACTTTGGGCATTGATCTTGTTGAACTACCAGAGGCAACAAGTGATGGTGGCAACATAATCAAACAAGCATCGAGTAAACTACAGCATGCTTTAGTTGCCAGAAATCTTGCTCTTGCTGAAGAAAAAGGTCTTGACATAATGACCACGTGTGCTACCAGTCACAGCATAATGAAAGACACTATGCAAGATTTCCGCAACGATCCCGTTTATGCCGCACAACTTAACAATCTGATTGCCCGCTCGACAGGGGTCGAATACCGTGGTGAATCAGACTCCTGGCACTTACTTCACTATTTAGTAGAAGAGATTGGTCTGGATAAGGTCAATGATGCAGTGGTAAATCCAATACAGCTCAAAATTGCTCCATACTATGGCCCAAACATGCAGAGAGAGGGGTTCTGCGGTAATGACGATCCATTCATGCCAACATATCTAGAACAATTGATAATCGCTCTTGGTGGCACACCAATAAGCTATGACCTAAAGTGTCAAAGTGTCGGTGCACCATCTTTATTGACCCTTGAAAAACCAGTCATGGCCCTTATTTCATCAGTAATATCTGATGCTAAATCAAATGGTGCTGATCTTATGGTCAGTGCTTGCACTGTATCGCATGCTAATCTAGATTCTTATCAAACAAAAGCTGGTAGGAAAACTGGTAAAAACACCAGCATCCCAGTTGTCCACCTGGCAGAATTGATAGCCTTCGCCTTTGGTCACTTCCCAGATAGACTTGCTCAACTCAGAACTAGAGCAGTTTTGATTGGTGGTTAGGCGAGAAGAACTTGCTTAACCTTTCCAAGTCAGCGGCATCAACATCATGCTGCAATACACTGAGGTCATTTTTGAAGACACCAGCAATTGAATCATATTTGTTCAATAAACGTTCACAAACGGTAAAATCTATATCGGTAATATTCACCAATAATTCAATTTGTTTACTTCGCCCTGTTGCAGACCATCTGCTGACAAAATCTACCTTGTTTTTACTCTGATTGACCATTTCAGATATTTCTATAGAAGCAACATCACAAAGATGTTTAATCGTATCATCATCAACCGGTTGATATTCGATATGATCTCTAATAGCTTGTGTGAACTTACTCATTTTTCGGGCAATTAAATAGATTAGATAAGCAGATTCCATTGAGTCTTTTGTTGTAATTATCGGCACACCCAGGTCTAGGGTGATATGGGCTAGAGCCCCCATGACTGCGTTAGGATGGACTGAGTTACCAATTTCACCTAACTCAATCAGTAAAAGCGGTTGTTGGTTAGAGTCTCTCATGCGCAAACATTGCTTAAACAGACGTTGATCAATAATTGATGTCAACAAATCCCTCGCAGTCTTTCTCTCAATAATGATGTCATTGTGAATCAAGATATCACCAGTTTCTAGGTTCTGATATTCTACGTTTACGCCGAGACTGCTAATGTATGCGGACAAGGTGGATGATGCTTCTCGATGATCTATGACTACTGAAGTATTGATTTCATCGTGGAGGTCATCAACGATACCGTTCACGACGTTTGCTATCGCCGCTTGCTTTTCTTTGACTGAGTGTCCTCCTTGCTCGTTAAAGAAATCGTCTAACCCGGTTTGGTTGCTGGGGCGTTTGTCTTTCGGGTCGACCACTGCTGACAGGGTAGTTGTCTTCTGACTTTTACTAGCAGTCGTCTCGGATGTTAGCGGTTTTTTTGGATATAATTTTTCAAGGCGAGATATTTCTGCTTCAAGAAAATCCTCCGCAGATATGTCCTCATTCTCTAACCGCACGCTGAAAGCGTCGAGACTGTTGGATCGCATGTTGGTTCGGAAATTCAATCGCTGTTGTCGTTCAATATCTGATAGGTTAGAATACATTTTACGTTCTCTGACCCGGGCAGCACGACTAACATACTCATCTCTAGTGTTATTCGCTATCAGCGTCTTTACAGTGCCAGAACGCTGCCGTGCAGTCCTACCTCTGCGTTGTATCGACCTAATTGCACTAGGCACTGGTTCATACATTAGCACCAAGTCCGCTGCTGGTACGTCTAAACCTTCCTCGCCTACTGAGGTTGCAACTAGCACATTGATTTCCCCGTTTCGAAACTCCTCTAATCTTGCCAGTTGCTGTTTTTGAGTCATACCCTTCTGTTTACCACTGGTTGATTGTCCGATGAATTTAGAGACTTTGACGCCGTCAACACCCGATAAGGATTCAATTAAATTGTTTACAGTATATCGATACTCGGTGAATATTAAGATTCTAGAAGATGGGTTGTTTGAGACTTTTTCCGTTACCATGTCAATAACCGTTTGTGATTTTGGATGTAACTCATCAAGATCTCTGGCGCTAATTCTAAAGTTATGTATAACGGGTATTGCAAGGAATCTATTGGTAACTCTCTCACCGCTGCGCCCTTCATCCTCAGCTTTCTCTAAAAACGCTAATGCGGCTTTCAACCCCTGTGTCTTTAGTAAGTCTAGCAACATGTGCATTCTGCGAATGTCTGCGATTTTTTTTGCTGCGTTATACCCCCTAGCGTCTCTTCTGCTAATTGCCCGGCTAGCTGCCATCTGAGCGTCTGTTATGATTTTCGAGGTGATATTTTTTACCGGTCCCATGAAACCCATCCGCTGGATGCTTTCGACTTCTCTGGTCTGGTGTTCTTCCAGCGGGTAAATTAGCGATTTGAGAGTATTCGGTAGTTCTAGATTAATTACATCATTGTGCAGGGTAACAGCGTATGGTTTTAGCAAGGCTTCGTCTTTGATTGATACATCAAATCTATCAATGCCAAGTCGTTTCGCCACTTCTAAAATTGCCGATTTGGTTGCCCCTGGACTAGCCGTTGCCGCCAGGGTATACCCTTTTTGATTTTGATTAAGGTAAAGATCTCCAACCTGAGCGTAAGCATGATTACCTGTCGCATGATGTGCTTCGTCAAAAATTATTAATGATACATCCTTGAGTGATATTTTTCCACTAGCAGCATCATTGCGAATAACTTGTGGAGTGGCCATAAGTATTCGACCAACATCCCATATTTCCCTTCGTTTTGACGGCGGTGTCTCTCCCGTGTAGCGCAGAATATACTCTGGTTCTAGGTTAATCATTTCTCTCGCCATCCGTTGCTGTTGAGCAACCAGCCCGGTAGTTGGTGCGATTAGCACAATCTTTTCATGCTCGAATTTTAGAAACTCTGCCATTACCAACCATTCCACTGCAGTTTTACCAAAACCAGTCGGCATAACCATCAGAGTCGATGATGAGAGGCCACTTTTTGCTGCCCTTATTTGATATGCTCTCGCCTCCACCCCAGAATTTAGGAATGGGTGAATTATGGTGGGCATCGTGCCCACTTGGGGTCGAGGGTTCAAAAGCAT
>DUJJ01000086.1:0-1035 GCA_013329865.1 Candidatus Poseidoniaceae archaeon | reverse complement strand
TATAATCGATTGACAGAATCCCAATATTGACCGAACCACTCATATACCAAAGGTAAGTCGGATGGATGCTCAAAGGTGAGCAGCCAGACACAATGGGCCATCCCCTGAGGACCCCACCAGTCTCGTTCCGCATTCGTTGGAATGGGGCGCAGTGTCACGGCTACTCCTGTCCAGAGAGCCCTCGTATGCCCTCTCGGTGGGGCCCCTATGTTGTATAAATAATGGAGGAATCCGAATGGCGAAGAGAAGTCACCCACGAAGAGGTTCGATGGCGTTCAGCCCGCGTAAGCGTGCCAGACGTCCGTTCGGGCATGTTAAATCGTGGCCTAAAACCGAAGCGAGCGAAGTCAGAATACAGGGATTTGCCGGATGGAAAGCCGGTATGACCCACGTCCTGGCTCGTGATTTGAACCCTAGAAGCCCCTCAGCAGGTCAGGAAACCAGAATTCCTGTGACTGTTGTAGAATGTCCAAAGATGCGAATTTTGGGCGTCAGAGGCTACCAGATGACCCCATACGGTAAGCAAGCTGTGGGTGAATCATGGGTGGCAGCAGAACAAATCGCAGACGCATTTAGTGATCTGTTTAAGCGGCTCCCTGAGCGCAAAGAACACGATGCAGACAAACATTTCGAAAATCTAGAAAACTCAGACTTATGTGAAGTCCGCATTATTGTGGCTACCCAGCCAAGTCAGATATCGGGAGTTCCTACTAAAATACCAGACGTAATGGAAGTAGGTCTTGATGGCGGAAATACCAGCGAGCAATTAGCGTTTGCCAAAGAAAAACTCGGAGAGGAGTTTTCTTTTGCTGACTGTTTTGGAGAAGGAGAATTGACAGACATTGTCGCCGTGACCAAGGGCTACGGCTGGCAAGGTGTAATCCGAAGATTTGGTGGAAAACTACAATCTCACAAGAATTCAAAGAAGCGACGTCAACATGGAAACATGGGTGATTTCGGAACTGGATATGTTAGAAAAACCATCAGACAAGGTGGTCAAACAGGATATCACCAAAGAACCGAATTTAACAAAAG
>DUJJ01000139.1:13934-15750 GCA_013329865.1 Candidatus Poseidoniaceae archaeon | reverse complement strand
GGCTGATATGCAAGCTAATTTTATTGAACCAGCCCCTGTTGAGCTAAGTTTGCCTTCTGTTGGTGATGCTGAAAAGCGAGTCAGGACCCTCGAACGAGCCATGGAGAAGCATGGTCCAGTCAATATGCTTGCTATAGAACAATATGCTGAGTGCGAAGAGCGACTTGATTCGATGAAAGTTGAATTTAAACAACTACAAACTAGGCGAACAAACCTAGTTGACATCACTGAACAACTAGAGTCCCAAAGGAAAGCTAAGTTGCTCAAGGTTTTGACTAAGGTAAATGAAAACTTCAAGAAATCATACGAGCTTTTGAGCGATGGAGGTAAAGGTGAACTTTACCTTGAAAATCCAGATGAGCCGTTCAAAGGTGGTCTTGAGCTTTGGGCTAAACCGAAAGGAAAATCATCAAAGGTGAATCGCTTACAACTCTCTGGTGGCGAGCAATCGATGGCCGCCTTAGCCCTGATTTTTGCCATTCAAGATTACGACCCAAGTCCTTTTTACTACTTTGATGAAGTCGATCAAAATCTTGACGCGATAAATGCCGAGCGCATTGCTGAGATGTGTAGAAAGCGCAGTAAACAAGCACAGTTCCTGATGGTGACCCTTCGTAAGGTCTCGCTGCGTTTGGCAGACCATCACATAGGAATAACTCATGGTGGCGATGGTTGCAGCAGAAGAATAGTTGATTTCGACCGGGAGCGGGCAATTCAACTTAGTGAGATCGAATCTGCTAAGGATAATCCATTAGATGAAAGAATTAGCGCTATAGCACTTGAAAAGCAGATCGAAGCCAATACGGATATGCCAACAGTGCCAGAACCGTTACCGCCACCGAAAAGCCTTGGCGGTTTACTAAATTTCACTGAGGCGGAAGATGACGAGGTCGAAGGTCCCATTTCGGGCCTAATTGAGCGAGCTAATGAATTGACTGAGGATATTGATGAACGCCGAGAGGTTGCTGATGCAATACGTTCTATAGATAGTGATGAATCTGTTAAAGCGGTAGAGGCAATTCACAGTGATGAGCACGGTGAAGACAACTGAAGGTGATTACTTGACAACAAAACAATCAGTTTTGGATAAGTGGTTTCTGAGACAAGATATCATTAACCAGTTATTGGAATCTGGTGAAGAATCTGAAACAGCTGCAAAATTTGCTGAGCGCATAATGCCGGTAGTTGAGGCGGAAGAATCCGAATATCAGTCACTTGAGGATCCCTTTGATCGCTCTGTGGCTTTAGTGTTGTCTTTGGTCAAAGACCAAGAATTGAATCCTTGGGATGTTGATTTGTCGACCTTTTTGAAAGTCTTCACCAAAAGAGTCCGGTTAGAAGCCAATAAACTCAATCTGCCTGCATGTGGAAGGCTGATTAGAATGGCCTGGGAAGTATTGAATCAGCAGGCTATCGTGTTGTTTGATAGGGTCCAAAATATGGACCATGAGGACGAATGGGAAGATGAACTAGATTTTGGTTGGGAATCGGATTATGACGACCAAGATTATCTCTTTACAACATCGATTCTCGATGGCGGGGCTGACGAAATATTGCCATCCTTGTTCGATGAGAGGATAAGACGTGATGAGGGAAGACCTGTTACTCTGGGTGAATTACTTTCAGCGTTCAAGGATGCGGCTGACGACGCAGAGGAGCTAAAAATCCGGGAAGCAAATAGACTTGCTCATCAGGCTGAACTCGGAGAATACCTGAGTAATGTCGGTGGTAGAATGCATAACGAGGACCTCGAAGGGGACATATTTCGCTGCTGGACAGCACTCAGGCGAACATGTAACAAGCATGGCTCACCCAA
>DUJJ01000139.1:11027-13522 GCA_013329865.1 Candidatus Poseidoniaceae archaeon | reverse complement strand
GAAGTCGATGGTTATGACGAGGAAGCAAAAGTTGCGTCATTTATTGCTAGCCTATTTCTAACCCACCGAGGGTTCGCACTTATTAGTCAAGATGAGGTTCCATATGGGGATATCATGCTGGAAGATTTGTGGCCTAATATTGCCGAGTTCAATGAGGTTAACCTACGAATCGAAGAAAACAAGCGATTGCAATCAGCAGAAAATATTAGCGAGGAAACCGGCTCCGTTCAATTTGCTAAGAAACGGGCCGAGAAACTGCGACTGCGAGAAGAAAAAGAACGCGCTGCTAAGGAACAAGAATTGGCTTTACAAGATAATGAAGCCTTAGAGGGCCATGAATGGTTGGTAGAGTAAGGATTTGATTACATGTCAGAGTTACAATTAGATACATTACTTGAAGCGACATTATTTGGCGCAGGCAGGTCAATGTCGGTTAGCGAACTTTGTGATTCTCTAGGGTATGATGAGGATGAGATGCTAGATTGCTTGTACTCGTTAAGGTCTACCTTGAAGAGACGACGAGGTGGAGCATTACAAATTGCTGAGGTTGGTGACCGCTGGGCAATAGAAGTGAAGCCAGATATTGCTGAACATCTACCGAAAGAAGCCAAGACAGAGTTGCCAAAAAAACTTCTAAAGGCAGCCTCGCTTATTGCCTATCATCAACCTATGACACAGTCGAGATTGGTTGAATTATTGGGGCAGAAAGCCTATGATTATGTGCGAGAACTTGCTCAGTATGGGATGATAGACCGGCGAAAAGACGGCAATACCCGTAGGCTTACCACAACCAGGAGATTTTCTGAGGCTTTTGGGTGTCCCTACACAGATCGTAAGAAAGTCAAAGCATGGTTCCGTGAGCAAGTTCAGAAAACTGGAATGTTAGATGGTTTGGAAACCAATGATGTGTTAAAAGATGGAACTGAATACCAAGGCACAGTGCAAGATACGCTTAAATTCGCCGAGGAGTAGTTACTTATTCCTTAATTCATCGAGTATATTCTTTACCGTAGTTTGAGTTTTTGGACCATTGTGTGCTTGTAATCTCGAAGCAACAACTTCCACTTCATCGCCAACGGCACCAGCACTTACTGCCATGTTTCTTGCGTGTAATTTCATATGTCCAGCCTGAATTCCACTGGTCGCCAACGCTCTGAGTGCACCGAGATTTTGCGCTAGGCCAGCGGCACACATGATACTTGCAAGCTCACTGGCTGAATCAACTCCAAGAATAGCCAGGTTTGCTTTTGCGGTTGGATGTACTTTAGAAGCACCACCAACGATGCCCACTGCCATTGGTGTCTCAATTGAACCAATCAAATTTCCTTCATCGTCTACTACCCAGTTGGTCATTGATGTATAATGTTGGTTTGCGTGAGCAGACCAGGCATGGCACCCCGCCTCAATTGCTCGCCAATCCTGGCCACAAGCGACTGCAACACTACTTATTGCGTTCATTACGCCTTTGTTATGGGTAGTGGCCCTGAATGGGTCTGCGACAGCGAAATGATGTGCTTGAATTATGCCGTTAATTACCTCGAGACCGTTCTCATTAGTACCGTCATTGGAAAGTTCCTCTGGTGTGAATGTCGCTTCAACTCTAGCTAGTCGGTGAGCAGCGAGATTTGACAGGATTTTCAGATGAACTCTTCCTCCAGTAAGCCTTTCAACTTCTGGAGCGATCAACTCAGCCATGGTATTTACCGCATTTGCACCCATTGCGTCACGACAATCGACGATAATGTGCAAAATCAGCATCGGACCTGAGAGCGTCTCGATTACTCTGGTTTCGATTTTCTTGCAACCACCACCGAGTTTTATCATTGTAGAGGGTAAACTATTACATAATGCAATAATCTCATCCTTAGCAGAGTTTAGGTTTCTCATCGCACCTTCAATATCAGGTGTGTCGAGGATTTGGATTTGCCCTATCATTAACGGCCCATCGTTTTGGCTGTGAAATCCACCATGAATCAAACACCGTTTTGCCATATTTGAGGCTGCGGCAACAACACTTGATTCTTCTAAACAAAATGGTATGAGGTAATGCTTGCCATCAATAACAAAATTAGTTGCTATGCCAACTGGTAGTGACATCGTACCGATTACGTTCTCAATCATTCGATCCGCTGCCTCATCGGACAATTCCCCATTGCTTGCCAAGGCATTGACATGTTCATCTGATATCCCGGACAGGTTTTGCACTAGTTTTCTCCGCTCAGCGACTGATAACTTGAAGAAACCACTCAATCGGCTATTCTCTACTGGCATGGTCTCACTTATCTTGGGGATGAGTAGTTGGCACATAAGTGATAGGTTGGGATTGGCAAAAAATAACGCGTTTAACGGGTTGGCTAACGCGTTAATATTGCGTTATTATTGCGTTAATTACGAGATTAAACACAGTTGAATACTATGATTAACAGTAAATAACGGGTTATTCGAGTCATCAACTAGGTTAAACATCAAATACCTCATTGCACGATGTTGCCCTA
>DUJJ01000139.1:9427-10616 GCA_013329865.1 Candidatus Poseidoniaceae archaeon | reverse complement strand
GAGTTATACGTTGGTCGCTTGGATATTCGACGTCGATTAGCACAACACATCAAATTTTGCTCAACAAGAAGAATATTGATGGTCGGTGATTTCGGCAGTGGTAGAACCTCATTGCTGCGCTGCTCAGCACTTGAGGCACCAGTTTCAGTTCATATTGACCACATCTCTGCCAATAATCCTGGTGAAAGTCTGCTTCAGCGGATGTATTCTGAACTTGTAGACTATGATTTTCCCGCCAACACTGTCGAATTGGTTAAACGAATGGTCGATTACTCGCAAACTTTTGTTGATAATTTACCGTTGATAGTGATAGATACGCCGAATGTTGAGGACAGCGTGTTGTTTGTCGCTCTGCGGGACGTATTACCCTCTTTAGAACGGCTCCAAGCAGTTATTGTTGTGGTGGTCGAGACCCGACAAAAGATGGGTATATCAGAAAGCGTAATGCATAGTTTTGACAATATTGAGACGTTACTGCCGCTATCAGTGGACGAGGTTCAAGCTCTGGTTGAGAAACGCATAACCTCAGTAACCGATGAGAGCTTTGGCTTGAGTTTAGCTCATGCTGAAGCGCTTCATGCCAAGACTGGGGGTCTGCCACTTGAAGTTGTGAAATTCATGCGCGACGGTATTGATAATTTCCGCTTGTCAGAGAAAACCGACTCCTCTACAATCAACATTCCCACGCCAATTGATAATCCCCTTGAACAAAGTACCGAAACAACGGTCACTAAAAACGAGAAAACCAGTGAAATTGAATTGTCTGAAATAATTGATGCGTCGCTTCCATGGAATGAAAGAGAGCCGCAAAATGACGTTCTAACTATTGAGCAAAACTCAAACTTATTTGATTTCGATTTAGATCTAGATGGGTTATCTGAGTCTCAGCAACTTGATAATCCTGTGGAGGACTTTGCATATTCGGCCAACCCAGACACTGAAGAGGTAGTTATACCCGCAGTGCGACCCAAGCCAGTAATTGATGCCGGGGCATTTGGAGGGTTACTTGGAAGGACCAGAGAATTTGAAGACTCAGACAAAACCGATCATGAGGATATGGTTAATCAAGCAACCAATGACGGTACGGAATTATGGGTATCAAGGGAAATGATTGAACCTGAGGATCGGATAGAATTTGAGGAGCACAACTCTGCCGAATTGATACATGATGAAGTTGGTTTAGATTTGT
>DUJJ01000139.1:0-9054 GCA_013329865.1 Candidatus Poseidoniaceae archaeon | reverse complement strand
GTTAATCACCAAACTGACCAAGCATTAGGTAGTAGCGAAGTAAATAAGTTGATATCACTACTGTCAGAGTTAATCAAACCTAGAGATAGTAAAACACCGATAAAGCGTGGTAATTTTATTGAATCACTGCTAGGTTTAAGCAATGATAAATACGCAGAAAAAGTCGATTATCCGTTGAATCCGGTGGCGTTATCGTCGCTTAGTGCAAGTGAATCGTACATAGTCTCCATAGCTAAAGTAAGAAAATACTCACCAAGTGATAAAGAAATCTTGGCACACCTAGAGATCAAGCGCCCTAGGTTGTCTCAAATTAGCAACAAACTGTTGAAATCCGGCATCCTAAATGCCCGAATGAAAGGACGTAGCCGATATTATGAATTGACTCAGTCAGCCAAGGCCCAACTCATTGCCTGGGGAATATTGGAGAGTGATGCGTGATGTCTTGGAGCATTTCATGGTCATGGCAAGCGTCTGAGCGAATTTCTGCCATTGCTGCAGTTGAGGGTGGAGTCGTGGTGAGCAATGGTTTGGAACTGACTTTGATTGAGTCAAATGGACAGATTAGGTGGACCGTGAAAACCTTGTTCAGAGTTCATTCAATACACTACCAGAATGGAGTTTTGGCCGCCCTAGCAGCGCATGGGTTCTATGTTATCTCGACGACAGATGGCCGGATGTTACACGAGGGCAGGTCGACGTTTGGAGGATTTAATGACGTTCTTGCCCGCCCTGGCGGTGGTTGGATACTATCTGGTAAAGAGGGTCAATTACACCTATTTTCCCATGAGGGGGTTGGAATAAAACGTTTCAAAACCGGTAAAGTTAGGAGATTGGTTGGTTGGCTGGATAGAGAGCACATACTTTGGCAGTCAGGTGACGGTAGGCTATGGTGTGGCAGGCTTGGCAATAATTACTCAAAGCGCTGCCTTGAGGATAGAATATGGAGTTGGGTGTCAAGACTAGATCAGGGGCGGTTGTTGTTACAAACAAGTTCAGGTGAGATATGGGAAGGTGTACCACATCCATTCGGGTGGGATTACATAGAAAAATTACAATCAGATTCTCTTGAGCCAATGGAAGGAATCCGGTGTGGTGATGGCTGGTGGGTTTTGGGTATTGAGGGCTTACTATACCATCTATCTGGCATACAAGGTGAAAGCGATGGTGTCTTGGGTCAAGCAATGGACTTGGGCGACTTGCTACAAAAAGTCACCACTGATAGCATGGTTACTGCCACCAGAAATGGTCTCATTCGAATGTGGAAAGCGCCTCACTTGGCCGACTCAGAACGAGAAAGCCGATACAGAGCAGCGGCAGAAGCGGCAATCGCACGCGATTGGGACGAAAGAAAGTCTATGTTCGATAAAGCTCGGCAAGCAGAGGATGAGGGCAGATTGTCTCTGGCCGTAGAGTTGTACCAATCACTTGGGCGGCAGGAAGATGTGAAACGCCTGCTAAAGCGTCAGAAGGAGGGTGGCGAATGAAGGAAATCAATGATACAATTACTCCTCAAAAGGTTAAGCATTATCTAGATTTAACCTCAACAGCTAGGCAAAAAGCAACTGCTATCCACAAACCAGAATCTGAACAAGGTAAAATGTTATCCATATTACTCAAGATGGCTGATGATTATGCTAGTGATGCACAATACTTCTTCGATATTGGTGATTATATTCGCGCTTTTGGAGCGATAAACTATGCTCATGCATGGATTGATGCAGGCATAAAACTGCGTTTGCTAGACGGCCATGGTGACGACCATCTTTTCACTCTACCGTAACTGTTCTATAGACCCTCAATGAGTCTAAGATGTTGGTTCTTAGCAACCTCTACAACATCAATTCCACGCTGGTATAATCGCTTTTTCAAAACCTTGTCAATAGTAAGAACAGCATAGTTACCCGATTCTGCTAATTCGAATATATGATCATCAGTGTGACCAACTAGTTTCGATTGTATAGGGGCCGACTTATGCTTGAGCAAATCCATTAAGAGGGAATTTTTTCGTGATCTTGATGCGTCTATGTCGGTCAATTCATTACATACCGATTCTGTCAACATCAGAGTGAAATTACCAAATATGCGCTCAAGTTCAGCCTCGAAATTTATTTTTGAATCAATGATTGCAACCCAACCACAACTGTCGACGATGATTTGTTGAGTCATTGTACCGCCTATTGAATAATACCGTAACCAATCAATCGCCAGCGTGAGCCGATTCTTCGAGATAGTGAGACTCGCTCACCAGCATCAACACAAATAGGGAGTCTCAACTCTAGCGCAGTTCGAGTCTTTTCGGCATTTCTTGTCACACCAACAGAAGTGGCTGTTGCAACATTAATCATTAGCATCTCATTATTTCTAAGCGGGTGAATTTTTTCTGGTTTTGAGCCATCAGTAGAGACCATGGTTTCCATAAGGTGGACGGATATTTCAATAGAATCTCTGGTTTCAGGAAGTAATCCAGCAATGGAAACCACCTGTCCAGACAGATTATCTGACGTGGTAACCGAGGGGTCAAGTTGTGTAGCAAGGCCACATAAGCCACCGGCATGCATGGTGTCAAGGCTCAAGCCCCCACCTTGCATACTTGTTACAGTAGCCTTGATTGGTTCCCACCTAGTTTTTGACCCTTGAACAATTTTCTTTCCGGGGCCGATTTCTATCTCATCACCAACCTTGAATTCACCTCTAACTATGCTACCTCCGATTACGCCACCCTTGAGTTGGGTAGGTCTAGTTCCAGGCCGGTTAATATCAAACGACCTAGCAACGTGCATCAGTGGAGTCTCTTTCTCGTCTCTTTCAGGGGTAGGAATCGTCCTTTCTATTGCGTCGATGAGTATGTCAAGATTCACATCATGGTGGGCTGAAACGGGTATGATTGGTGCACCTTCGGCAACAGTTCCTTTGAGAAATTCTGTAATCTCTTGAAAAGATTCAATTGCCCGTTCTCGAGTGACGAGATCAATTTTGTTTTGAACTACGACGATGTTCTTGATACCAGACATATTGAGTGCCATCAGGTGTTCTCGAGTTTGAGGTTGTGGACACTTTTCATTGGCTGCGACCATCAACATTGCGCCATCCATAATAGATGCACCAGTAATCATAATCGCCATCAGCGTTTCGTGGCCTGGGGCGTCAACAAAAGATACAACTCTGCATAACTCAGCAGCAACGTCTTTTTTTCCAGTTGGATTTTTCCCGGAGCAGTAATATTTCCCATCTTTGGATTGATAAAATGCAGTGTCAGCGTATCCTAACTTAATTGATATACCACGCTTCCTTTCTTCAGAGTGAGTGTCAGTCCAAACTCCAGATAGAGCTTTGGTTAAAGTTGTCTTTCCGTGGTCAACATGACCTACTAGTCCGATGTTGACGGTTGGTTGTGTGGGAAGTTTTCTCGCCATTCCCCACACCCCTGTTTACGAAAACCCTCTCGGGATTCACTCCGATGTTTCCTCACTTTCTGCAGCAAGAATATCTACTAGGGCTTTCTTACCGGCTTCAATAACTTTGAGATTGATTTGTCTTGTGTCTTGATTTACAGTGTTGCCACGAAAGTTTCTGCGCTTGCGTAGGCCGTCTGGCTTGTAGCGGAATCGCTTCTTTTCACCACCCTTGGTCTTGAACACTAAACTATGCCCTTTGAAGCCGGTTGACCGAGTGACTAGGATTGATTGCCTCGAGCCGCCCTCCAAGTCTCGTCTGAGGGGCGTTCCCGTCTTATCTGCACCACCGGTTATCTGCAACTTGTATCCGGACAGAGTTTTGTCACCCTCGCCTACAAAAATTCCATCAACAACATCGCCGATTTTCTTTCCTAAAATCTGCGAGTAATTGTTGCCCGTAATTTTCAATGAGTATGCTTTACCGTTGCTTTTTGGGTCAGTGTCATTTACGACAGCAACAAACTCTCCTTGTGAACCAGTAGCCATAATCACGCCTCTAAGACACACTGGCCAACAGAGACCTGTATTTATGCTCACCGGATAAATCAGAGGCGTTGATTTCGGCTCAGAGGCGCTTTTTTATTAGCATTTCAAGCCTGCTTGCAATATCACTTGGTAGGAAATGCGGCATGCTGAGATGGGTGGTTCTACCCCGGCCGTCGTTGACAGTTGAGATTCTTGTTGTAATTAACTGACGGTTCTCCATTTCTTTCAAGTATTTCCATAAAGTCGTGTGACTCTTCATAGATTCTTCATACTCTTCACAAACTACTGCATAGAGATTTTCAACATCCCCTGTAGTCATAGTAGTATCCTTTTTTAATCTCCGGCAGATGGCTAATAACACGAACATAGCATGCGGTTTTAACCCTTCAACAGCGTCGATTTCTGAAACCATATCAACTGATAAAATCTCATCTTTGGCATGGACATCATCAATACTGATGGCTCTCTCGGTATGGTCGTCTTGGCGTATTTCACAGGATTCTGCAGCAGCCTTGAGCAGTTCAATGGCTAATCGAGCGTCACCTATCGGTGCCGATTTTTGTGCGATTAAGCGGATTATTTCTTCAGTGTATGAGCCATTTACCAAAGCTAGTTCGGCCCTCTGAGAGGCAATTTTAAACAGTTCATCTTCCCCATATGATGGAATTTTTATTAGATTTGTTTTACCCATCCTCGAGATAACAGCGGTTTCTAGCACATCTAGAACCTGTTCTTGACTGATTAAAATCAGTGACAGCGTGCCCTTGCCTTCCTGATCTTCATCAATTCTGAGTAACTGGTAGAGTATGTCATCGCCTGATTTTCTAAGCATATGGTCTACTTCATCCAATATGACGATTAGATGTGATGAATTTCTTCTAGTCAGTTTCCGTAGGCTGAGCAGCAATTCTCCAATCGATAAACCACGGTCTGGATGGCCTGGATCTATTGCATGCAAAATGCGTTGTACTACACGTGTACTGGTTGAGGCATTTCGGCAATTCACATGGGCGATATTGATGGTTCTCCGGTTAACTAGATGTCTCTGGAGGTCGCGACAGAAGGTTTTGACCAGTACCGTTTTACCACTTCCGACCGGTCCTGTGATGACAGCTCTGCAACTCGACTCTGGTCTATCTATAGAAGCAAACCTTGCGGCTAATTGGCTCTGATATTGTTCACGACAAACAATCTGTTGTGGGACATAATCAAAATCTAGTGGTTCAGGGTCATGAATAACATAACCTGCACCAATCCGGTCTAGATAGTCCACCATACCAGTAAAGGCTGTTGCCAACCGTTCTAAAAGATGTGGTCTAATTTCCGGACCACAAACTCACTTTTCACCTCTAGTAGTGATATATTCATCAGTGTATTTGGTCGAATTTGTATCCATTTTCCCACTTTTTCTCACCAAGAACCACTTGTAATTCATACGGTGTAATCATGGGTTTGGCATATTTTACCGCATCATCAATGGCGATTCTTGGGCATGCTGTGTTTACAAATACATCGACTGGGTAAAAGTCGATCAATTCTGGACCTACGTGTTCCATGGCTAGTAAGAAGCCTTTTTTGCCCTGCTTTTCGAGCATACGCTTTAGCCTCAATGCTAGATTTCTCCGCATTTGTCCAGGTTTAGCTCCGATTAGTATACCGAATCTGTCTTTGTCCATTGAGGACATGATTAGACCTGACCTTTGCCGTAGAATTCTTTCGATTCTTTCTCTACCCATCTCTCTTGCCTCGCCAGAATATGGGTCGAGCATAGCTAGCGGTTTTCCGGTGTGCAAGACTAATCCTATTGGGTGGAAATCGCCACTACCTAAAAACACATAATGGCCTACTGTGGGATCATCGCCAGAGTAATTACAACCGAGGACTTGTCCTGGAAATGACAATCTGGCACCGCCGATGGGGATTGTAACATCAAAACCAGCTTCCTCGAAATGTTGCTTGAAAGTCGGCAACAGATGCAGATGTTGTATGCTGCCAACCAAACCTAGTTTCGTATCGGTCAGCGGTGCAACTCTACCCACCATATCTTCGAATCTATCCAGTGCTTCTAATTCAGATAATACGGGTCCTTGTGATTGGTTAATCCTGCTCCTAGCAATTTCTCGGTGAGCATGCAGATAGGGCAGGACGGGAGCAATTTCGGGATTGCCTTGATAGGTTACTGGAATGAACTGAGTTGGCATACCAGAGTCAATATTCATTTGTGAGTGGCCCATGTGAGCCACTAAGTCGACACCAATGTTCTGCATCTTGTCATGCACTAGGTCGCAAGCACCATAACACGGGTCAGCCGATAGAACCACTCTTGCAGAGGTTTCAGTTTCTATTTGGTCCATCATCTCCAAGGCTTGCATCTTCAAGCCTTCGGGGACCTGTAGGGCCACTAATTTCAGGTCATTTTTTTTGATTCTATCAACTAATTCGTCGAGTTGAAATTCATGTCTTTCTAAATCCAATTCGCTCAACTCCTAATTTAGAATAACAACTCTGTCGCCGATCATCTCAAGTTTTACAAGAGAGTCAAACTGAATATCTGGATAATCTGACTTGAGCCTCTCCATACCATTACCCTTTTCGACAACAATGATAGTATTTTGTATGGTTGCGCCGGTTTTTCTTATGCCTTCAATGACGCATTTCATGGTTCCGCCCGTCGATAAAACATCATCAATTATCGCAATCTTCTCACCGGGTTTGATATCGTTGAGGAATAAACTTCCTTTTGAGTAACCAGTCTCTTGGCTAATTTCAATTTCCCCTTCCAAACCATATTGTCGCTTTCTAGCGATCACCATCGGTATACCAGTTCGCACGGACAGTGGAGCTAATAACGGGAGGCCCATCGCTTCAATGCCAAGAATAACATCAATATCTTGCCAGTCGACCAATCCGCAGGATAGGTCTATGACTGCTTCTAAGACATCGGGATTTAATCTTGGTACTCCATCGGTGATTGGGTGGATAAAGTAAGGGTAGTCACCCTTCCAAATTACTGGCGCGTTGCTCAAACTCTGTTTCAGAATATCCATCTGTTCCATGAGGTTCACCAGAACCTTCACAGTTCAGCCAGATATTCTACGTATTCATCGGGGTCCAACAGTAGTTCTAAGTCAAGGTCATGAGGTTCGAGGATAATTATCCAACCGAGGTCATAAGCTGAGTCATTTGCCAGGTCTGGATTAATCTCAACTTCGCCATTGACTTCTGCAATTAGTCCCGAGAATGGTGCGGGAAATGGTTTCTTTTCTTCGGCAGTCCATATTGAGAACATTCCATCGCCTTCATCGACTTCAGTTTCGGCTTGGGGCAGTATCACTCTCAAGACATCGCCAATTTCGAGTCTCAAGAATTCGCTGACGCCAATCATCAGACGTTCATCTTTTTCTTGGTACCACAAGTGATCTGTGGAGTATTTTCTATTGTGTGCAACATTAAATTCAACGGTTTCTTCATCCAAAATGATTCCTCCTGTCCGCGCCTCTTAGACATCGTATATGAAGAATTGGGGTATTCACTGATTTACCTAAATAGCAAACGGGTTAAGTGAGTCGGCTTATTGGGTGTTATCGGGAGAGTTATGAACTACGCCGAGAGTGATGAACAACAAATGATTCGGGAACTAGTTAGAGATTTTGCTGAGTCAGTTTTAGCCCCTACTGCTGAACACAGAGATGCCAATCAGATACCGCCTAGTGATGAATGGCAACAATTCCTCGAATTTGGCTTACAAGGAGTTACCATACCAGAAAAATATGGTGGTTCACCAGTCGACGACATATCAGAATCGATAATTGTTGAGGAACTCTCCAGAGTAGATCCATCATTTGGGGTAATGTTTTGTGTTCATGTTGGTCTATGTGCCAAAACTATTGCACTTCATGGTGATGAAGAGCAAAAGCAAAAGTATCTATCTCGCCTTGCTGCCGGTGAAGTTGGTGCTTACTCACTTTCTGAATCAGGAGCTGGCACTGATGCTGCCGCAATGATTTGTAAAGCGAAGTTATCAGATGATGGCAAACACTTCATCCTCAACGGTGAAAAGATGTGGGTTACCAATGGTGCTCAGGCAGACATAATCGTCTTGTTTGCTAAAGACGTGGACCATCCAGACTACGGAGTGAAAAAGCACGGTGGAACAACCGCATTTATTGTTGAGTCATCATTCGACGGTTTTTCAGTAGGCAAAAAAGAGGATAAGTTAGGTATTCGTTCCTCAGACACCTGCACTTTAGTTCTCAAAAATTGCAAAGTTCCTGTTGAGAACGTGCTCAAAGGTGTCGGCAACGGGTTTCCTATAGCAATGAACGCGCTAGATAACAGTCGCATTGGTATTGCAGCTCAAGCACTGGGCATCGCTCAGGGCGCATACGAAGCGGCGTTAAACTACTCACACGAAAGAGAGGCCTTCGGTAAGCCGATTGCACACCATCAGATGATAATGAACTACCTTGCCGATATGGCTACCAGGATCCAAGCAGCAAGAGATCTAGTCTATCGAGCATCATGGGCCAAGCAAGAACACTACGAAAACGATGGGCCACGACACACGCAAGAGGCAAGTATGGCAAAGCTGTTTGCCGGAGATACTGCTATGTGGGTAACTGAAAGAGCAATTCAAGTACTGGGGGGATATGGTTACACCAAGGAATTCCCAGTTGAGCGCTTCTTCAGAGATGCCAAGATTACCCAAATATATGAGGGTACACAGGAAGTTCAGCGTATTGTTATTGCTCGCTCGCTGAAGTAATCAATACTCTAATTCAGTAGCTTTGAGTTTTGCTTGTCTAAGACCACTTGACCAATCAAATAAGACTCCAGTAAAAGATAATTTCTTTCCAACGCTATGCTCGATTAAATCATTAAATTCGGGTTCAAACAACACCGCAACTGTATAAGGCCCACCATCTAATAAACCAGTAGCGGTCATTCCACCGCGATAATTATCCATCACCATCAGCGTTCGTTCAACCCTCTCAACCATTAGTTGGCAATCGCCAGGTCCAGTTGATTTGATTACTTCATTGGACTCTCTGTGTAGCCTTGTGGCATGTAACCTTTCTATGCCTATTTCTATAGATGTATTTACGCTTGATTC
>DUJJ01000096.1:3308-6262 GCA_013329865.1 Candidatus Poseidoniaceae archaeon | reverse complement strand
AACCTAGAGCAGTTTACGCCTTCATATCTAGTAACTACAAACGATTCATTTGCTAACAACAGACCATCTCCAAACTCTGCTATTGGCCTGCATGATCCACACATTTGCGAGGTGGCAGATGAGTGTATCGATTCCAACTCGCCCTTACTTGTGAGTCAACGCGATGACATCACAAGAGACGAGGGAAGAATCATTTCAGGAGTCACTGCCGGTGAACAATCTGATTACATCGCGCTATTAGTAACACCGGGAGCAACTATTGAATTCAGCCTTGAACATTCATCAGCAGATATTGCTATCGGAGCATATTTTCAAAACTCTACCACAGAAAGCGACTTAGGTGAGTTGTTTGCTAGCATAACAACGAATAATTTCGCCAATCAACCGAACGTTCAATTCATTAATTTTGAGCAAGCAGGCAGATTGCTGATAAAAATCAACTCCGCAACCACCGACACAATATGGTCCATTGGGGTAATTCTTCATCAATTAGATGAACCGAAAACCGTCGATATAAATCATGGGTCAAACCTGTGTGGACACAATGCTGCAACCCTTATTTTCGCCAATAATGATACCACAGCACTACTTTTCACCGCTGAACATTTAGCCGTTGACTATTCCTATCAGTCATTAATCGAAGGAAGTTGGGTGTCTACTGGCAGTGGCGTATTTATTCCCAATGTCGAACAACATGTGTTTCCACTTCCAACTAGCAATGCCGTTCGGTTATTACTACATGGGCCAGTGTTTTGTTTGCAGACTGCTGCAACCAGCTTCGGTGACGCAAACAGTGGCAATGAGGCCCCATCATTGCCACCAATTCTTAGCACCACAGATAATTCCTCGTGGCCAGTTATCGATGTTTATGGTGTTACGACTTCTGGGGAATTTACTCACTCTATCAGGGACACATCGGATGTATTTCGAATTGAGATTGACGCTTGGGAAGACTCTGTCCACTTCATCATGTTTGAGGTGTCTGGTGACATCGATAAATTTGAAATTGAACTGATAGAGAAGAATCAGGATGATTGGTCTGAATCGCAAACCAAAGTCAAAACACGTGCGTTAGGTAAATTGAGTGTTGCAATGGAGGTATCTAGAGGAACTCATTTCTTGAGGGTATCAATAATCAATAATTCAGTAAATAATTCATGGGGCGACTATACCCCGCCAACAAAATATACCATATTGTCTACTTACGAATTGGTTGATGAAGGGGAGGAGCCGTGGTTCCCACCTGATGAAAATGCGGAGAAATGGGGGGAAATTGCCCGCTGGTTCATGGGTGCTTTGTTCTTAGCCCCGGCGGTCTATCTCGGCATTTCTCAAAGCAGAAAAAAGACTTATGCGAGAAATTTATTGACCAAACAACAAAGACTAGACTGGTTAAAAAGTCGCCTTGATTCAGGTGTTAGCTCGCGTAAGAACCGACGCGACTTAGCAAGATCATTAGATGCAGTGGCAACGCTAGACTGGGATGATGCATGCAGTGCCTGGGGTGAACCAGATTTGTCATATCGAACTGAAAATGTCGCAATAGCCGCGTGGAGGTTAGACCCACGGATTACCAAAGAGTCCGAAGCCTGGCCAATAATTGTCGGAATTTACATCATTGATGGCAATTGGGAAATTGCTGCCCTGCGGTTTGATTCTCCTGAGGGTAAAGCCTGGGAGATTAAATCTGTCACTCCACGGTTTTTGTTCAGCGGTTTTGAGGTATTTTTGGACACAATGAACCACGGCAATAAGACCTTCATTTCCGTTGAATTAACAGGCGAAGCAAGTTCGGTTGACATCGAATTAAATGGTCGCTTGAATGGGGAGCCGTATGCATGCCGAGCAGCAAAATCACTAGCGCGTCATGAAGAAGAGTAACTACTGTCGGCGCTTGTTAGCATCGCTTCTGATGATTTCCTGTAAGTCTTCGCTAGAGTATTCTGGTCTAGTTGATTCAAGGTGTTTAATTTCAGACTTACTAACTTTACTTGGCATTTGCAATTTAACCAGTACTACAACATCGCCACGGCCAGACCCTCGTGATCTAGGTAGCCCTTTGCCTCTAATTTCAATAGTCTCACCAGAGTTGGTCATCTTTGGAACAACAATCTTTAATTCACTACCATCGATGTGAGGCAGAATAATTGTTCTACCTAGAATTAAGTCAGCATAGTCTAGTGGCAGGGACATTACGAGATCTGCACCCGAACGCTCAAACCACTCATGTTGTTCGATTTCGAGTTCGATAAACAAATCTCCGTTCTCTCCTCTACCCCGTAAAGCAGGCTCACCCTTTCCGCGCATCCTGAGACGTGTTCCATCATCTGCGCCTTTAGGCACATTGAATCGTAATTTTGTCTCTTTCATTGATTGACCACTGCCTTTACAAGTTTTACATTTTGTCTTGATAATTTGACCCATGCCTGAGCAAGTCGGACAATCCCTAATCACATCTTGAACGAAAGGACCTACTTGTTGTCTAGCTCTAATTTTGCCCTGACCACCGCAGTTACTACACGAAATTATGTCGCCATCTTCGGCTCCGGTCCCGCTACAGTCCTCGCAAGAAGTTGGTAATTCGATATCAAGTTCCTCGCTAGTTCCATGATATATTGATTCCAAATTTACGCTAAAACGAACAATAACGTCATTGCCACGATTTCGTGACCTCCTCGAGCCACCGCCAAAAAAACTGGAAAAGAAATCACCACCCAAGATGTCTTCAAGATTAATGTTGAATGAACCGCCACCGAATCCGCCAAACGGTGAGCCACCCGGAGCATTATGTCCAAATCGGTCATATGTTTGCCGTTTTTCTGTGTCAGAAAGTACGGCATAAGCCTCTTGGATTTCTTTGAATTTTTCTTCAGCATCAGGCTCAGAACTACGATCCGGGTGATATTTTCTCGCAAGACTGCGAAAAGCATTTTTCAATTCCTTTTCACCAGCAG
>DUJJ01000096.1:0-2918 GCA_013329865.1 Candidatus Poseidoniaceae archaeon | reverse complement strand
TAACCTGTCACTCTAACATCTTTCAAATTCACGGATTATTTGATAAATCATCTCCACAATTGTCACAATATCTGTCTTCTGGTTTTATTGGATAGCCACAAGAACGGCATGTGAGCATGGAGCTAGATGGTTGATGACTAACAAAGTCTGAACCAGTTGACGATAGCATAGCCATAGATTCGAGAGTTTGGTTAGTTGCTCTAATGTTACTTTGTGGTGGGGAAGCTGAGTAAGTCTTTGTTGGGCCCGACGAATCTGTGGGAGACACACTTTCTGTCGCTTCCTTGTTATCACCGAAGTTGTCAATATAATCACTTTCAGGTCCGATTTCCACCACATTACGCTCGTATTGAATTGGTGCCTGAGGTCTTTCTGCCCGTACCGGATCTGCTTCAGAAGCGGCTTTCAGAGCGGCTTGGCGCCTCTGTTCGCGTGAATTTATGGCTGAGGTTTTGCTGAAAATCCCGGTAACAAAATCCAAAAATCGATCCATAGGACTTGATTTTCGACTGGCACCAATCGTTGATTTTACCTCCTGTTCATCAAATGTCGATTGCCCTGAGACTCTTCTGGTTGCCTCAATAACCCGTTGAGATTCATTCAACATCGAAACCTCTACTTTGTTATCATCTGATAGTTCAAGTTCGGGTGCTTCTAGTGAAATTGATGACACTTCAGTTGAGAGATTTGACTGCTCAGATAATTTGTTCGGAATTTCAACATTAGTCTGCCATACTCCTGCCTCCTCGGCAGCATAGACATTCTTCATCTGTCTCATTACTTTAGAACGACGATACTCAAAATCCTTTACAGTGTTTGATTTACGGTAAATAAAAATCCCCAACAATAGGCCCAGTAGGTAGTATGGAATCATTAACAATGGTTCGATAGCAAGGATTTCTCTCAGTGGAGTAACAATGACATGAATAAATCCAAGTAACAAAATCGGCATCACAGAAACACTTCTAGCGCTGAGTGATTTATTCGCCATATCTTTCACCTATGGGTGTTGCAACTTCCTAATTTAGGTTCCCGTTAGTTGTCTCTCGATCGTTAAATGACTGCGGTTTACCAAATATACCATAAAAAATTCCGAGGGAAAAGCTAGTGTGTAGAATCAAAATGGCAAGGGGCACGCCATAAACATGGGATAATTTTTGGGATATTACGCAACTTTTTACCCCCTCTAAACCCAATACTAGCGCATAAAAAGCCGCAGGGACAAACCAGTAATTAGACCCGGTGTAGAATAGCACCGCTGTGAATAGTAATCCCAACCAAGGCAATAACTCTCTAATATTGATACGATTAGAATGACGTTTTACCAATTTTGTGCGCCAGAAACCATACCTGAAGCCCATTTTCCACCAACTTCTCAACGATGTACGCTTGGACATTTGTACTTTAACCTCTGACGTCCGATACAATTGAAACCCAATCTTTTTCATCCTCATTGACAGGTCACTATCCTGACTTGTGATAAATGAAGTATCCCAGCCACCAACCCTGTCTAATGCCTCACGATAATGCAAACAAAAAGCCGGAGTATTTGTTGTCTGGATTCCTGAAAATCGATCAAACTGACCTTTACCTCGAGCAATCGGCGATAATAGAGCAGCCTCAACCCATGACTCCACCAGTCCTAACTCTCCTTGTCGAGGAATAACTCTTGCTCCCAAAGCACCGACGTTGTTATCGGTTGATTTTTGTAATTGCCCCATAGTCAAAACTAACTTCTCAATGTGGTCAGACTCAACACTACAGTGGCCGATGATTTCAACAAAATACTCCACTGACTTCGGAATCAATGCAAGTGCAAGGTTACGCGCCTCTGCAACATATCTACCGGGATTTTTATGCAGGTGAACCGTAGGTTCTTTCCCTTGTCGGTCATTGATGAACGTCTCAATTATGTGCCATGAATTATCTGTTGAACCTCCGTCAAACACGTGAATTTGATGCTGTTTAGCTGGATAACTCTGATTGCATAATGAATTCAAACAGCTAATAATCGATTCTGCTTCGTTTAGTACAGGAATAACTGAGGCAACTTCCGGATTGAATGTCTCAGCCATGTATTTCCGTCATGTTGTGTTTTTTCATACTTACTAAATGAATATTCAAAATGAACAGTTTGAATAAGAAAACCAACATCGCCATCTCATGACAGAGGGTAAGATACTTTTGACCGGTATTGATGAGGGTATCAAAGTAGTGATCTCATCATCCGTGACTGGTGCTGAATCACCCTCGGTAGTGCTTCAGAGTATCACAAATGTTTTTCCTGATTTCCTGCCCGAATCACCTGGTATAGAGCCGACATTTGGCCAACCATCAAATCTCGAATTCAGGGAAGAAAATGTATCACTGAATCTATTTCTCAGCATGATTCACCAGCAAGCTATATTAGACACTGCACTCGACATAATGAGTCAAAACCTATTAGATAATTACACCTCATTTGAGATTCTGCGTCAAGCATCAATTACCAATAAAATTGCTTTCAACCTAGAAGGTCAAAATCCACTAGGTGGTGTAATCAAAATAGAATTGTTTGGCGACGACTTGCAAACCTGGATTGAAGCCGCTACTTGGCACAAGGGTAGGGATGTAGTCCCCCGCAAAGTCAACGATGAGCGAACGATGAGTAGTGACGGAGATGCTACTACTTGGCATTGAACCGTGACATGATTAATAGTGCCAACTGCTCATCGGCTGGAGCGATATTGATACCTTCGAGATTGCTAAACCAAGACACTTCATCGTGCGAGGACCAAAGGAGTTTATTTTCAAAGATTTGAGTAGCATCCCCCGAGACTTGGACTAGATTAAGGTTGATGCAAAACTTAGGGTATTCATGATAATGTTTACCAACCACTTCAACCGACTCAAATTTCACTCCAAACTCCTCCATCAAC
>DUJJ01000014.1 GCA_013329865.1 Candidatus Poseidoniaceae archaeon | reverse complement strand
GGAATACCCTCTTGAATCAAGAAATTTTCAACTTCAACGCCACCCTTTGAATACATTAACTTCCGCATTTTTCTATTTGAAAGTGATAGCAGCTCATCGCCACTACGGACCGATAGAATTCCTAAACCATATGTTCCACTGTCATTTTTGATGAATACTACAGGTTCCCTATCAATTCCAAGGAGATCGTATTGCTGTTTGATTTTCAGAATGAAATTATCCACCTCAGCCGCCAACTCAATTCGACATGATTCTCTATCTAAGCACTTATCTTTTGAAACAAACCAATCAGCCATCAGATTCCACGAATCTACACCTATCAATTCAGCAATTTCACTCACATAGCTGCTCAATGCCTCATAATGGTGAGATTTTTTTCTTGCGTGCCAACCCATCACTGGGGGTGGTGACACCCTACCTGTAGCAAGTCCCGGGACTAGGCCTTCAGTTAGGTCATTATTCAGTAATATCAGGTCTGGAGCGTTACCATCTATTACGATATTGTCCTCTCCAGCAATTTGTTCGACATTGACAACCTCGAGGTTTAACGGTCCTGAGATTCCCGCTAGTGAACCATGTTCGGCTAGCTCTGGCGACCCAACAGTACAACGAAAGCCCGCAGCTTGTATCAGTCGTTGTAGGGTCTTCAGATTTTCAACATATGCTGCGTTTCTCGTATGTGATTCTGGATAGAGGTGAACCCACTCACAGTTTTCGTCTTGCCGAGTTATGTGATTTTTCAATAATGCTGATAGATGTTGTTCATCCTCTGATGCTACGTTGTTGAATCCTGCAGGAAAGTGGTTCGCATCAACAACAGCAATCTTCCAACCAGCATCTCGCACGTCCACACTACCATAAATTGGGATAGGAACCTCGGCGCGCTTTTTTGACATCCAGTCAGTAATATCTTGTCGCTTTGACTCTATCAACTGGTTTAAATCGTTTAGATTCAAGAAATAACCTCCTCTATCAGTGATTCTATAGAAAAATTCGTACGCCTATGATATGGTTCAATTATATGCAAAGCATCAAACAAACCTAAGCCAATAGCCATATCAGGTTGATGCTGCAAGACCTTGGTAAACTTGGGATATTTCCTTGACAAATCGTTCGTGAAGTGACTAAATTCGGTGAGGAATGAATTAAGTTGATTGGGCGAAGTAGCTGTCCCAGCAGGTAATTTAGGTCGATCTGTGATACTTTTTGGCAAAGCAGTTAGTCTAGCAGCACTCCTCAAGGCGGCTTTTTCTAAACCCCGTTTTGGAAGCCGCCATTCATCTGGCAGAGCATAAGATTCTGCTCGATGAAACCTGCCAAGGAAAGGAACTCTAACCTCCAGTGAGTGTGCCATAGAATGTCGGTCAACCAAACGTAATTGAAAATTGCTGAGTTGTCCTCGCTCTAGTTCAAAATTAAGCATTTTCTGAAGGCTAGAGGTATAATCATCCGGATGAAGACTAGATGAATAGTAACATGAATCTTTAGGTAACCTTCTATCTAAAATGTTCGATGATAGCGAATCATCAAGGCTGAGCAATCTGCTTGACACCAATTTGCGATGCTCTTCCAAGGATTTGTAACGTGGGTAGCCAGCATGGATTTCATCCGCTCCTTGACCACACAAGCCGACTTTTACTTGTTTTCTCATCTCTTCGAACAATGGTTGGAAAAATAGCACCGATACATCAAGATCCTCGCCATGCCATGACAATTTAGGTATGTCATTGACAAATGAATCCTCAGACATTATTTTTTGATGGTGAACTAAATTTAGTGATGAAGCAACACTTTCTGCAGCAATCCAGTCAGGATTATCCTCGCTTTCGGCGACTGTCCAGCAAGCTGGTACTGGTTTTCCCTCACGGGCAGCGGCTTCACTTGCCACTGCGGCAACTAATGACGAATCAAGACCGCCGCTTAGTACGATACCAACTGGGACATCAGCCATTAGCCGCTCCTGAACGCTAACGGTAAATGACTCAAGTAAGGCCTGAGCGTTGTTTTCTGGACTCCATTCTGACTGTGCGTTTATTGATTGACGTTCGAAACTACCGTTGGAATGGAGGTATGGTCGTGACTCATCATCCAAACGCCAGACTTCGACAGTTCCTGGCCTCACTTGATGAACACCCTCGATTAAGGTGGAAGAATCAAGGTTATATTCCCAGGCTAATCGCAGGGCAAGGGATAATTCGTCCAATTGTGGCTGATATGATTCATGGGCGTGAAAGGCTTTCATCTCACTAGCGAAAAGCAAACTTCCACCCACCTCACACCTAACCAATGGTTTGATTCCAAGTGCATCTCGGGCTAAGATCAACTCTTTTCGGTTTGCGTCCCACAGGGCAAAACTGAACATACCGTTTAGTTCAGCAACCCATTCAGTATGTTTTTCATTACCTCCATTTTTGACAAACTTATCATGTAAAGCGAGAATAACTTCAGAGTCACCCGAAGTCTTCCACGGGTAGTTGAGCCGCTTCCTTAGAGCTAAGTGATTGTAAATTTCGCCATTGGCGATTAATACTGTATTATTTGCCCCAATAATTGGCTGACTACTACCAATTAAATCGACAATTGACAAGCGGGTATGTCCCAGAGCAAGGTGTTCATCTGACCAAACACCATTACCGTCTGGTCCGCGATGTGATAGAATCTTAACCATGCGTTGAATGACTGCCTCATCTGGTGATGCAAACATCCCAGATATTCCGCACATAAGCCAAGGTGTGCGATTGTTTATTTGAACAGTCGCTTTTGACCATCTGTTACCAAAGAGGGAACGCAAACATGGCAACTGCAAGCAATATCATCGATATAATGTAGACAAAATAATATGCCCCTTGGGGCGGTTCGGAGTATTTGCTTTCGTTCTCTTCCATGCTGTTCACTTTACCCTACACTAAAACCCATTTTAACATATTGAAATCTACATCACATTCAGGAATGGTTCAAGAGTTACAACCACCGCAAGAGGTATTAGTAACATTGTAGCATTGTCATCGATATAGCGCAGCCTTGGCGTCTCACTTAATACGGCAATTGGTGCGACAATAAGGCATGCGATTAGCGGTGTGTCAAAGGCATACCAGCATGCCAACCAGATAGCATAAACTAACACGCAAGCGTAGGCAATTACGGGCCCTGATTCAACTCCGCGCCGTCTTAATTCACCCATGAAGGGGTCACCAAATGTCAAGGTCAGGATTAGTGGGTAAGCATATGCTTTTGTCGGTGTAATTAACAATACTAGCCCTATCGCTAGAGCTCCCCAGGCAAGTGCTGAAACTTGATGGGATTCGTACTCCCTCTGACCGAAAACGGTGAAACCCAATTTTAATCTCAGACCTTCTCCGAGAGCAGCAATGATAATTACACCTGCAACTATTTGATCTAGTGTTAGATTGACCGCATCTGCAACATTATCACCAAGTTCGAAATACATAATTGGCAGCAGACACATAGCAAGGTGAAACAATCGACGAAATATATGACCACTAATACCACCCACAGACAAGTCAACAGGGTTGGTTAATTCAACTTGCTCGCTAATATTATTCACCACTTAATGTCCTGACGGCTTCATCGATAGAAATTGAACCTACCGCCAGCGATGCTAGTATTTCCTCTAATTTTGGCGATTCAAGAATTTTCCGCTCATTATGAGCCAATAATCTCTCACGCCATCTGGCCCTGACTGACCGACCCGAATCTACCAATTGAATCAAAACCTTGGCTGCCTCATCAACTCCTATTTCATTGAGCGCAGATGTTAACATGACTGGAGGCACATCGCCTAAGCCTAATTCAAATGACTCTAGGAGTTCCTCAGCGTGTTTACTCGCGCCCGGCAAGTCAGATTTGTTGACTATCACGGCGTCTGCCAATTCGAGTAAACCCGCTTTTTCTGCTTGCACACCGTCACCCCGCGCCGGTCCCTCAACAACAACAATACGATCAGCTATGGCCGCGCATCTTACTTCTGACTGACCTGAGCCTACGGTTTCAATGACCACCTTATCCCATTTAGCCATGTGCAAGAAGTCAATCATATCGGCAACAATTAGCGGGACACTGCCAGAGGACTTTCTAGTTGCAATAGATCTGATGTAAATCTGATTTTTTATCGCTTCGTTATCTATAGAAGTTATTCTGACACGGTCGCCTAATAATGCACCGCCGGTTCTGGGAGATGAGGGGTCTATTGCCAGAAGAGCGATTTTATTGCCCTGTTGTGCCCATATCTTCAACAATTTGTCAATCAAGCAGGATTTCCCCACCCCAGGTGCGCCGGTAATTGCCAGCGAGCCCCACGCGTTTGATTTGATAGTCGAGTCATTATCACCAAGTAAAGAACGAATCTCTTGAATTGTTACTGTGCCGTTTTCGATATTTGTCAGGGTTCTGGCAAGTGAGCGCCGGTTACCGCCAAGTGCCATTCTGATTTGGTCAACGTCCAAAGCCTCACCTCATGCCGTTGACTGCCAATTCCAATTACCATCCCCACCAACTCCAACATTTTTCATTGAAGATGCTGTTTGAATGAACTCAAGAATCTCATCTGTTGGTGTTCCTGGCCCAAATATAGCTCGGATGCCGCAATCGTGCAACGCAGGCCGATCGTCCTCAGGTATGATGCCGCCGCCAAAAACGATGACGTCAGAAAGACCTTCCTCAACTAGCAGTTCACAAACTCTGGGGAATAAATGGTTGTGAGCACCAGATAATGAGGAGAGTCCAAGAAATCTTGCGTCCTCATCCCGGACAGTTTCAACAATTTGTTTGGCTGTTCGCCTGAGTCCGGTGTAGATTACCTCATGTCCCGCATCTCTCAGTGTTCTGGCAACAACCTTAGCACCACGGTCATGGCCATCTAGCCCGGGTTTCGCAATGACTATCCGGATGTTACTGGCCATGATAGGTCTAATTATTCATTACCTATCAAGCAACCTCCTATCCACCATCAGCACGGAAGTTAAATTGTCCAATCTACATTATTCAAGGGTATTCATTACGGTAAGCAATAAAGGCGGCCTTGACGCACAGTATAACGGGGAAGCCATGCCTACAACCGAAGAACGACTGCGCGACCTGCGAAATCGTAAGGCGCAAAGTGAAGCGGGTGGAGGACAAACGCGAGTTGACGCTCAGCATAACAGAGGGAAACTTACGGCAAGAGAAAGACTCGAAATTTTGTTGGATGACGGGAGTTTCCAAGAGATTGATGCACTCGTCGAGCATCGCTGTAGAGACTTCGATATGGATAAAAATGTCATACCAGGTGATGGAGTAGTTACCGGTCATGGTTGTATAAACGGGAGAGAAGTATTCGCTTTTGCTCAAGACTTTACTGTCTATGGTGGGTCTTTGGGAGAAATGCATGGACTGAAAATCTGCAAAGTTCTAGATATGGCACTAAAGACTGGTAAACCTGTTATTGGACTAAACGATAGTGGCGGTGCTAGAATCCAAGAAGGCGTGGCGTCACTTGGTAGTTATGCTGAGATTTTCTTCCGTAATGTGCGAGCCTCAGGAGTAGTGCCGCAAATATCTGTTATCATGGGTCCGTGTGCTGGTGGCGCAGTTTATTCGCCAGCGATAACCGACTTTGTGATTATGGTTGATCAAACTGCTCATATGTTTATCACTGGTCCAGAAGTCATCAAGACAGTAACTAACGAGGTTGTTTCTTTTGAGGAGTTAGGTGGCGCTATGACCCACGGTAGTCGCTCAGGAGTATCACACTTTACTGCTGAAGACGATGAATCTGCAATCCAATTGGCAAGGGATTTGTGTGACATGCTGCCGTCAAACAATCTCGAGAAACCACCAACTAAGAAAACCTCTGACTCAGCCAGTCGGACCTGTGAAAAACTTGACACCATTATTCCCGAAGAGTCCAACAAACCATACGACGTTGTTGATGTTATCTCAGAGGTTCTCGATGATCATGGTTTTCTCGAAGTTCAAGCTGATTGGGCACAAAACATCGTTATTGGGTTTGGTCACCTAAATGGTCAAACTGTTGGCGTTGTGGCCAACCAACCAAAAATCTTGGCTGGATGCTTAGATATTGACGCAAGCGACAAGGCAGCAAGATTTGTCAGGTTTTGCGATGCATTCAATATCCCACTTGTTACCTTTGAAGATGTTCCAGGATTTTTGCCGGGAACCAATCAAGAATGGGGTGGCATCATTAGGCATGGAGCGAAATTGCTCTATGCGTTCGCTGAAGCTACAGTGCCAAAATTAACTGTTATAATGCGCAAAGCATACGGTGGAGCGTATGATGTTATGTCATCTAAACACATACGTGGTGACTACAACGTGGCTTGGCCATCTGCTGAATTGGCCGTCATGGGCGCTGACGGTGCCGTAGAAATCATCCATCGCCGGCGGCTGAAAAGCTCAAGAAATCCTGAACAAGAACGAACAAGATTGACCGAAGATTTCAACGAAAAATTTGCCAATCCATACAAGGCTGCCGCACTGGGTTACATCGATGACGTTATTGAGCCGAGTGAAACTAGGAAAAAACTAATTCGCGCATTAGATATGTTGGTCGACAAAGAGGAATTAAGACCTGCAAGGAAGCACGGTAATATCCCATTGTGAGGTGATTTTGTGACCGATGAATCAATACTGCGAATCGCTGCAATATATGCGGTGTTATCAATCGTTGAAAACAATGCACGAGATTCTTCAAAAATTGGTCGTAATCCTGGACCGGTATGGACACAGGATCATATTAGAATGAATACAGGGAAAAATTCGTTGATGAACCGAAAATCATCACGCTCACCATGGAGATAATCGCATGACTGAGATAAAGAAGGTTATTGTCGATGGAGTTGAATTAGAAGTTGAAGTTGAGATATCTGATGACGGAAATTGGCTCGCTAGTGTCGAAGGTAGAACTTTCAAAATTGAACTACCTGATTCAGGCCCGGTGGTGAAGAAAAAGCGATTGGCCGGTGGTAAGAAAAAGAAATCTGGAACCGTATCTGCCAATATACCTGGAAAAATCGTTACCATTGAAGTTGAGATGGGACAACGCGTAGAAGAGGGACAAGTTATCCTAATCCTCGAAGCAATGAAAATGCAAAATGAAATTCAAGCACCAGTAACAGGAACTGTAACTGCTGTTAACTGTGAGGAAGGCCAGTCTATTGAGGCAAATGTTCCCTTAGTTGTGATTGAACCTGTGGAAGAATAGTGCTTAATCTGACACATAAGGATACGACCATTAAAGTGTTGATATGCATAGGGCTTAACATGGCGGCGGAAACCGTGTGCGACTTTCCTGGGTGTGGTGGTGTTGGAGACATCGTTTCCAGATTATCACCAGAGGGATACCTCGTCGCCACTGGGAAAAAAGCCTACTCATTTCGTGAAGCATATCGCAGATTCCACTATTGTCAGAACTGTCACGACCAATTGATGGGCGGTGTCTGGTCAAGAGTTAGAAAACCTGACGACAAAAAAGATGGGCACGTTGCCCCCACAGCAATTTGATTCTTGCTTTCGGGGAGAGTATCATAAACCAATACCTCGTCGGTTAGGTATGGAACATAAGATTTCCAAGAATGTAAACAGGAAAATACAGAGCTCAAGCGTGTGTATTTTATTTCTCTTGACCGCATTATCTGCTGGCATTGGTACAGTTAACGCCGCAGGAGCAAATCAAAATGATATTAACAGTGGTTCTGATTTACCTGATAGTCAGGGGTCAATTAATACAACAATCGGTCTGAATGGCGCCTCGCCCTACCATCTCACGCCCATGACCGCCGAACTTGCGGTCGGTGATGACGAGGACTGGTTCGCAATTACGCTAAATCCAAGTGAAGGTCTAGCGGTCCAGATCGATTACAGTCCAACATATACCTCACCGACTAACGGGACAGTATACAACAATGAGTTTGATTTGGCAATATATGATGCTAATATGTTCCAGATGGACTTCTCATTCGCATCAAATCCAGAGTATGTTACTACCAACAATTCAGCCCTTAGTCACGGCGGGACAATTTACGTGCAAATTTACCGATACTACGGGTATGGGTCATACAATTTACAAGCCTGGACATGGACTACTTCGCCGCCTACCACTGGACAAAACGACATGGGTTGGGCTAATTATGACTTCCCAGACACTCAGACCGCCCTGTTATCAGATCCATACTTCCCAATGAATTTTGCTGGTTCTGCACCATATACATATCCTGTTCATTATGGCCAAGTAGACCCGTCCGATAACGAGGATTGGTTATCATTTAATATCAACACTAACGAAGGTTTTGCTTTTGAAATATCTTACCCAGCCAACTCGGTGAATAACGGCACCACATATGTCAATGATGCTGAATTACTGCTGTACGATGCAAATATGAACTTTGTTGATTCTTCAATGGTTGGTAGCCCCGAACTTGTCACCACCAACAACTCACAGGGAAGCATAGGTGGGACGGTCTATGTCAAAATACAGCGTTGGAATGGTTATGTCGACTATGACCTAAGATTCTGGGTCTTTTCCTCGTCATCAAGTGGAACAACTAATCAAAACGACATTGGGAACCCTAATTATGACCTACCTGATACTTACAATGCATTGTTAAACGATCCATTCTGGCCGACACAACTCAATGGAGGTGCCCCCGTATATTCTGGTCTATCTGCGGCAGAATTAGATCTAAATGGTGATAATGAAGACTGGATGGCATTCACTTTGAACTCAAATGAAGGCTTTGCTTTTCAAATCTCATACAGCTCATTTGTCTTTGTTAATAGCAGCCTAATAACCAATGATTTTGCGGTATATATCTACGATACCGCCTTAAACTTACTTGATTTTTCAACCGGTAATAATCCTGATTATGTTTCAACTAACAACTCAGCAGGAGGGGCTGGAAGTCACGGTGGTGTAATATTCGTTCAAGTAGTCAGAAATTCAGGATTTGGTGCGTATGACTTAGAATTCTGGACGTGGAATACTGCCTCAAGTGGCGGTGGGACGGGAAGTTCTGGCACCGCCGTTCCAAACCCATGCAATGATGTTGGAGTAATTGGTTCGGGTAATGTTGTGGTTGACATGTTAGAGCCAAATAATAACGAAGCAACAGCATCAGTCGCGTCGATTTTACCGATTTATTGTTCTGGATTGAGTTTCGACACTTCAAACGATGAAGACTATTTCGAGGTGCAATTAGTTGCCGGAGTGACATATTATGTGAACATCACCTTCATGCACAGCAATGGCGATATAGACACGAGATGGGAGGATGTGAATGGTCTTTTCATCGATAGCTCTACTGGTATTGGTAATACTGAATACATGTCATTTGTCGCAACAACCAATGTATTGAGTTACATTGAGGTATACACACTTGGGTTCAGTGGGAGTAACTACAACATCGAAATAACTACTGATAATCCTGGAGGCGGTCAGACATTTACTGGACTGGATGTCACTATGAATAACCTGACTAATGTGTCAATCGAATTAACTGGACTAGTCGTAGGTGACAATTATCAGTATAGTTACAACGACGAGTTCACCTATGCTTCGAATTCAACCACAGTCCCACTAACATATTACGGACCTTATTCGTTTACCGCAACTGCGACTACTCAAACTTTCAATCATACGTTATTAGGTGTTAATATTGAAGGTGGATATGTGGTATCTGCATCTTTAGCAGATGCATCGGGCAGTGTTTTGAATACCAATAGTGATTCATTTTATTATGAAACCTTAATTGCTGAAACTACTTCTTCTACCACCGGGGAAATCTACGCCACCAATCTAACAGCAGGAACTGCTTATGCAATTAAATGGGCGACGGTCAACTTGGACCAACTTATAGCACTGATTATGGCAAATCCAAACATTAGCACTGATGATGCCGTGAATGCCACGATGGTCGGCGGCGGCATGATTAATTTCACCGCCTTTACTAATTCAGAAACCTATCAAGTTTCGTGGAATAACCCTACATCAATGGATAACCATACATTTTTGGCGGTATTATATCCTCAAAACTACAACATCAACCTAACTAGCCTAGATGGTTACATCGGCATACACACCGTGGATTTCATTCCGCAACTACCATCAGCGATAATCACCAGTTATTCATTTAGTACAACAGCAGCAAATAATGATTTTACCTCAGAAGGTCTAGACCTTGTCCCTGGTGATTCATATTACCATCAGTTTAGAGTGGAGGACCCAAACGGGGCTGACATCAATTACTCAGCTATGACGACGACCACTGCGACTGCGCAGAATATGTCGTTTGGCACATTCTACTATCAAACCCCAACGAATTCCGGTCAATATTGTTTATTCAGTGATTTATACGATGCAAACTTTGTTCAGATTGTTGGTGATTATGTGTGCCTTCAGTATGTGTTTGATGATGATTCTGATGGCGTTGCAAATGAACTCGATCTTTGCCCAAACACAACAGTGGGAACTGTTGTTGACTCCACGGGTTGTGCTGCAAACCAAAGGGATAGTGATAGTGACGGCTACAATGATGATGTCGATGATTTCCCCTTCGATGATACTCAATGGTTGGATACTGATGGTGATGGCTATGGTGATAGTCTAAATGGCAATAACCCTGATTACTTCCCGACAGATAATACCCAGTGGAGCGATATTGATGGTGATGGTTACGGGGACAATGTCAACGGCAACAACCCTGATGCGTTCCCATTCGATGCGACCCAATGGCACGATATAGACGGTGACGGCTATGGCGATAATGCCAATGGCAATAATCCTGACTTGTGGCCTACCGACCCATCACAGTGGACTGACAGTGATGGCGATGGTTATGGAGATAATCCACAAGGAACTGCTGGCGACGCATTTCCATTTGATGCTTCTCAGTGGGCCGACTCTGATGGTGACGGCTACGGTGACAACATGAATGGTAATAATCCCGACATGTTCCCTAATGATGGAACCCAGTGGTCTGATTCAGACGGTGATGGTTATGGTGACAACGCAAATGGTAATGATGCGGATAAGTTCCCTAATGATTCCACACAATGGCACGACACTGACAATGATGGCTATGGCGATAATCAGCAGGGTAACGATCCTGATGCATTCCCATCGGATGGTACTCAATGGTCTGATCAGGACGGAGACGGCTACGGCGATAATGCAAACGGTAACGACCCAGACAGATTCCCACAAGATGTTACACAATGGCAAGATGCCGATTATGACGGCTATGGGGATAACGCAAATGGCAACAACCCTGACTTGTGCCCCGGTACACCATTTGGTGAGACTGTTGATACTAATGGTTGCTCAACATCGCAAACTGACAGCGATCAAGACGGTGTGTCAGATTTGGCTGATGGTTGTCCCAACACACCCCTAGGAGAATTCGTCAATGCTAATGGTTGTTCTGAAACCCAGTTAGATGATGATAATGATGGAGTTGTTAATCAATATGACTTGTGTG
>DUJJ01000121.1:3991-10356 GCA_013329865.1 Candidatus Poseidoniaceae archaeon | reverse complement strand
TCTGGTTCCGGCTCAGGTTCCGGCTCAACTACCTCATCTTGATTATTAGCATCGTCATTATTGCTCAATACGTCGAGTTGTTCAATACACCCGGATAACAGTAACAGCATTGACACAACAATCGATGTCAGCACCCTGCTCATAACAACCCCTTGGGGTTTTCATCAATCAATTAAGCGGTTAGAATGCCTTATCTAAATGCATCTAACATTGACTCCTGCTTCTTTCATCATCTCGTTTGAGGTGGTGAAATCTTCTTTCCAGCGTTCCGGTATTTCTCCACCCTCTGGATATACCACTTCTTTTATGCCGGCCTGTATCAGTGACCTTGCGCACCTAGAGCATGGTGGCCAAGTAACGTATGCCGTACTGTTTTTTAGTGAAACGCCAATTCTTGCTGCATGCATAATCGCATTTTCTTCGGCGTGACAAATCAGCGGATACTTTTTTTCTCGGTCAAGTAGTCGTTCTTCGTTATCATCGATGCCCCTAGGAAAGCCGTTGAACCCAGTCGAACGAATTTCTCGGTCCTCCCCAACGACAACACAGCCGACCTTTGTCGAGGGATCTTTGCTCCAAAGCGAAATGTGTTTCGCTAGTTCGATAAATCGTAAATCCCATTTTTCGCTCATGCCAGCCGTCAGTTCCAGTACGCCTTTCAATTTGATTGCTTCGGCATCAAACTGAGATCATCATCACTATTTTTCCCAAGGTAGTTCAAGATGTTACCTTGAAGATATAATGAGCCAATCGACAAAATATTACCCACATCAGCAGGCTCATTTCCGAGAATAGTTGCTAGTGCATCTTGGTAGTCAGGGTAAATCGTTACGCCAAAATCCAACCAATCAAAACTGGCTAAATATTCTGGTTCGATGGGCGAGTACCTACCGCCAGTGGGTTTCGTGAAGCATATTTCAACGAAAGAGAAGTTTTGACAAATCTCCCTAACCAGGCTTAGCATTTTGTCCAACTCTTCTTGTGGAGAGGTCCCAAATAAGAGGCACAATTTGTCTGCACTGTTGTGTTGCTTGGCTAAATAAATTAGTTGGGATTTGACTCTGGCCAAGCCGGAAGGGTTGTGTGCTGCATCAAGGATTAATCTGTGGCCTGAATGGTGTTCGACAATCTGCATTCTCGCTGGCCAGTTTAATCTATTCTTGGCTTTGGATATAACTGCGGTGTCGATTGTTAACAACTCAAAGACGGCATTAGCTAACAGTTCCGCCTCATCAAGGGCAGTAACATCCTCAGGTATCTTAACAAATTCGCAAATGGCTGCACCTTTTGGTTCGTCAAGCAGTTCAATTGCACAGCTTTCCGCACAATAATTCACAGTTTCCTCAAATGATTTAATTTCCATATGGCGGACAATAATTGGTTTCCCAGGTCTGGCAATCGCTGCTTTTTCGGTAATGATTTGATAGATGTCGCTACCGAGGACATTGGTGTGCTCGGTGGTAATAGAGGTCAAAACGCAGATGTCAGCAGGGCTACATCTAGTTGCATCCAGACGACCGCCTAAGCCGGTTTCAAGAATCAAGAATCTCGGTTTGATCTTATCGCAGTATACCATTGCTGACAGAAATGTAGTTTCAAAAAATGTTGGCACTGTCGCAAGATTTTTTGCCGCAGATTTTACTGATTGGAGTGATGAATCAAACTCTTCGGCACTCACTGGCTTGCCATCGAGTCTTATTCGCTCCTCGAGGCGGCAGAGATGGGGCGATGAAAACATGATATTTGATTCTCCATTCAGGGTTAAACTAGCACTCAACAGAGAGCACAGTGTTCCCTTTCCGTTACTGCCGGCAACATGAATTATTGTGGTCTTTTTGAGATTAACATCAAGCTCATCAAGAATCGATTGGGTAGTATTCAATCCTAATGCCATGCCATTATTTCTTGTCGACTCCAACCATTCTCTGATGGTTGAATCACTGCCCATAATACTGCCACATGACCACATGGCATAATCCTTAGCAAGGGCAAGAAACTATCGACGACTAAAGCGATTGCCTCAAAAGATAGAGCACACACGCCAAAACATGAGCGACGCAGAAGTCCTTGGTTCAAGTCCGGAGTCTGCTGAGGCTAAATTTGTTCAGTTAGAACAGGAGTTGGTACAAGAAACCAGCGTCATTGCGTTAATGAAAGACCAAATGACCTCTATGTTCGGCATGGTCTTTATGTTCATAATTACAATTGTTCTTGCTTTGTATATCAGACCATGGTATGATGTTGCTGAACTGCATGCTTTTGGTGAAGCAGGTGCCACTCAAGTAAGATTTATTTTCCTTGAATTGGTGATGATTTTCATTTTTACCGCTGTGGTAATTGCTCTTGCCAGATACAAGAAAGAGTGGATAATAAAGTATGGAATTATGGGGGTTCTGACAATTGCATTGATGTATACTACGGTGCCATTAATGCATATGCTGGTTATTGACTTTGAGGTTGAGGAATTTGACTATCAAGAAACATTTTCGTATGGTGGAGATTATGTATCAGATTTAGGCATGGATGGCTTTCTCACCCATGAATTGATTGGCAATTTTACAAACTGGGAGGATTCACTATCATACTACAGTCCCTCTTCTCTGTCTACCAAACAGGCTCAATGGACCACCAATTTCAGTAGGCTTCCAGCAGGTGATTTTGAGGTCATGCGAGTTGTCGAGTCGGAAAATTACCTAACACTTACCAACACTGCATGGATTTGGACAATAAATTCACAATCCGGGGCCATCGAAAATGTGTTTCCGTGCCATTACCAAGACGATCAGGGTGTATTGCAGACCGGCATGCCCAATGGTTACAGTTGCGATCTGGCAGTAATGGCTCTGGATGGTGTGTTTATATTCTCCAAAACAGGTGAAGTGTATTACCATGTGATAAGTCCTAATACTGGTGCATTATTACCTCCTCAAGCACATTGGGTGCTACCGAGTTACATTAGCTACGGTAGTGGATTTATTGAAGCAACCCAAATTTCTGAAGACAGACTGCTCCTGGTTACCGATAAGACAGCAATGGTAATGGTTCTCAAGGAAACCAAAGAATCGCTTACTAACGAGTTAATGCCAATAGAGTTTGAATATTTCACTGAAGAAACTCTCACCGCAGCTGACTTTGGTCATTCCCCTTGGTCGGATACTAACATTTCTGAAAATCTCGGCTCGGCTGGATTTTTGATTGTTGGTGAGGCGAATGGCAATGTCACTGGATGGGAATGGGATGGAACTAAGACCGTAACAAATCAGTTCACGCTACAGGAGAAAATGAATGTCGCTGGCTTGGTTGATTCAGTTGTTCAGGTCCAGATTACTGATTTAGATGATTCAGGATATACTGATTTATTGATAAGTGGGACAGCGGAATCGTATTGGCTGCACACCCAACTACTGAAGAATCGCATTTCGTTCAGTGTTGGAGAAGAATTCGTTCATGGTATATTTGTTTCTACCGATTCTGTCGACTCGTTCTATGCAGTGTCCTCAACTGACGTTAGCAGCGGAATAATCACTGATGATATGTATACATTGGACGGTTTGCAATTGTATGATATCCCATTTTTTGTTGGTGTATTCATTGCATTATTGCTAATGGTTCTGCTCTATGTTCACAGCGAATGGTATGTCGTTAATACCGTCGGAATTTTGGTCGGTGCTGGCGTTATTGTTATGCTTGGAGTGGCTTTTGTTCCCGGTCTGATTATGATATTCATGATTTTGGCGGCAGTGTATGACGCGTGGGCAGTTTATCGTTCAAAACACATGCTTGAACTAGCAGACACCATGATTGGCTTACAATTGCCAATATTATTAGTCGCTCCGCAGGACAAAGGCTACTCATTCAAGGATGAGAAAACTAGAATGGTTGACAAGGTCGAGGTGCCTCAACAAATGCCTCAGATGTCGAGTAAAAAAGTAATCAAGAAGAAAAATAGTGAGGCATTATTCATGGGACTAGGTGACATCATATTCCCCGGAATGCTGGTATTGTCTGCTGTGCAATGGCTTGATAGCGATAATTCATTTGCCATTGCCATGTTTGCCTTGGCAGGTTCATTACTTGGCTACCTTGCTTTGATGACATACGTTGCCCGTGGCAAAGCGCAAGCCGGCTTACCGCTCCTCAACGGAGGAGCAATTGTAGGATATCTAATAGGTGGGCTGATATTCATGGGGTCTGAGATATTCAATCTCGGGATTTCACTCTGAGGGACTGTTATGTTAGATATTTATTTGTTCAGAGAAAACCACCAAATAATTCGCGCAGATCACGACAAGCGTGGCCTATCACATGAAAAAATCGACCAAGTAATCCACTTCGATAAGTTATGGTTAAACCTGCAACATCAAACTAATCAGCTTAGACAGAAAAAGAATACTGCGGCAAAGGGCATAAGTGAAGCAAAAAAATCCGGCGATGAAGCAAAAGCGCAGGCGATTTTGTCAGAGGTTGCTTCACTCGGTGAGGAAATTTCTGACCTAGAACAACAGACCCAAGAAGCGCTCGCTCAGCGAGATAAAATTCGCATGTCGGTCCCCAATATTCTGCACGACCAAGTACCTCGTGGCGTCGACGAATCTGGCAATACAGTACACAGTAAGTTTGGTGATAAGCCGCAGTTCGATTTCGCGCCGCGCACTCACAATGAGTTGATTGAGATGAATAAATGGGTGGACTTAAAGCGTGCTGCAAAGATTTCAGGTAGCAGATTTTATTTTCTCAAGGGCGACTTAGCACGACTAGAGTTGGCTCTACAGACCTATGCGGTTGATTTTATTCGCCAGCGTGGCTATACCTTCGTTCAGCCGCCGGTAATGATGAATCGTCATGCGTATGAGGGTGTTACTGACCTTGGTGACTTCGAGACCGTGATGTATGGTGTCGAACCTGACAAATATTACATGATTGCAACCTCAGAACACCCCTTAACTGCGATGTATATGGGTGAGACAATACCAGAGGACCAACTACCCTTGAGGGTCGTTGGTGTATCTCCTTGTTTTAGACGCGAGGTAGGCTCTCACGGTCAATCAGACTTAGGTATATGGCGTGTTCACCAGTTTACCAAGGTCGAACAGATTGTGATTGCTAAACCTGAGGACTCTTGGCAACTTCATGAGGAATTGCTGCAGAATTGTATTGACTTGTGGACCGATTTAGGTCTACACTATGAGGTGGTGAATATTTGCACAGGGGACATGGGCACTGTTGCGGCAAGAAAATATGACATAGAAGCATGGTTACCCGGAGCGGGTCAATACAAAGAAGTGGTTTCATGTTCCAACTGCACTGATTATCAAGCAAACCGGCTGCAAATAAAATACGGCCAACCCGGTCACGCCAACCAACCGATTGTTCATACATTAAATTCCACTGCAGTTGCAACCTCACGAGCCCTAGTCGCTATTATTGAGCAGAATCAGTTAGCTGATGGAAGAGTAAGGATCCCAGAGGTGTTGATTCCTTTGATGGGTGGGCAGGAGAATCTCGAAGCGTGCAACTGGGGCTAATCACTCGAGAAGACCGGATTTCTCGATTTCTGCGATGTCGATGTCACCAGGTATACCGAGGTCTACCGGCATGCCACCAATGGTTACAATTACTCCCGTCAGGTGGGTAAACAGGCACGGCGGGAAGTCTACTTCACTCTTGTATGAATTCAATAGTTTCCAGCCTGCGGCCGACTTTTTCTTTGCGTTACTGAAGGTTGCTTCATCCCCAAAGGCAACCCAACCATTGGCTTGCCAGGCATGCTTTTGCAACTCCTTTGTAACCAAGGCTGGCGCCGGTGCGACGGTGTGACGATATGGCCATGCATTGACCCAATCTAGTCCTGAATCTCTTAGCCATTCAATTCCCGTTGGTTCACTACTGGCAGAGATTGTTTCGCCAATTGATTCCAAATGACGTAGCAAACTACGTAGATGTGGGTGCCTAGATTGTTGTTTGGCGAGGTTTTCAGCCATGTTCGTTGCGGTAAGAACACGGCCTTCATCTAAGTGGAGTAGAGCACACACTACTCCGCCGTGAACCCAGTCCTCTAGCGAATTTTCCCTAATGTAACGTTCTAAAATATTGAGCGCTATCTCGGATTTGCCGACTAATCTTAATCTCGCAACATCACCAAGTAAAATCAGCCGGTCTGCTGGATTCTGTCGATACTTTAGTTCAGTTGCTGCCTCGCCGTTGATGAACCTTCGAATTAAATCGATGTTGCGCTTCATCAGTGGGTCAACAGATAGTAGGGACTTAAGTTTCTCATCCAGTTTTCTTTTCTTTGGTTGCAATAATGAGGCAAACCACTGCAGTCTTGCAGCTTCAATATCATCTTCAGGTAGTAATGCTAATCT
>DUJJ01000121.1:0-3614 GCA_013329865.1 Candidatus Poseidoniaceae archaeon | reverse complement strand
GCTATTTGTGCTTCTCTACCACCCCGCAAAGCGAGTATCGATACCGCATTATTTTCGGCGTCATCCCATCGACCCATGGCCGCATAAATCTCCATCATTGCGTCAGTTTTTCTTACTAAATCCAGCCCTTCTAATTGTTTTCCATGTCCTTCGATAACCGCATCGATGCGCTTCAGTGCCTTATCCCATGAATCATCGGTTACCAATTTCCTAATCGCTTTTTGTTTTAGATAGATAACGTCCTCAAGTTGTGCCATTCGAGCTCGATTTTCTCCGACTGATGCGTCAAAAGAAATATCTTCAAGACGTGAGCCGATTTTTCTTGACCTTGCCCAAATTACAACAAAGGCAACTTGGCCACCTGAAGATAACATCCAGGTTAACTCCTCCAGCGCGTCTTTCTGGATGATTGCGCACAGATTATTTTCCCAAGAACCGCAGGCGGCACCTTGGGGTAGGAAACTAGAGTCCCAGAAAGTAATCATTGCCAATCCAAGCAGTAGCATGGATTGACCAGCAAAGCCGGTAAAACAGAAGTTCAGCACTTTGGCTTGTTGACTTCTCTCAGCCCTTAACAACCGACTGTCCGCAAGTCTAATGCCACCTTTTCCGGAGACATCTTGGACATCAAGGAACAAGATTCTAGCAACCTCGTAAACGAATAGGAATCCAATCAGTGCAACGTTCAGTAGCAAAAATAGTAGGACCATATTCACTAGTGGTATCCTAATTCCTTCAGCAGGTATGTAAGCAAATAATTCAATCATGGCAAAGCCGAGAATACCGCCCTCTTCCATGATTGAAGATTGCACGCGGTATTCTGGCAGGTCTAGCACCCTTTCTGAGTGGGTAAACATATCTGGGTCAATGGCCAATGCAATAATTGAAACAATGGTGTTGAAGGCAATAAACGGCATAACTGATAGATTTACATTGACTATTTGCGCAATAGCCTGTTGTTTCGGGCTCGGCTTGTGATTGTGAAATGGTGAGGCCTCACCGCCGGCAATCTTGACTGAGGACTGTTTCAATGCCTGCCATGAAGAGCCCAACACCCTACCATAAGCGAGCACTGCAGGTGCAAAGGCGACAAAGGCACAGATACTGAAAATCCTAAACGATGGTATATCTAGCATGCTTAAGAATATGGCAGATATAACGACTAAAATCATCCAACTCAGCGTCAAAACGACATATGAGTAGTTCTGCCAAATGTCTGAATTCTGTAGCGTCGCTTTGCCTGCACCCACCGGTTTTACAACTTGGGCACCGAGTGATGATCCGCTGGAAATAACTGCTGGTATGCCAATAAATAACAAGGCGATGATAATCGATGCAGCATGGTAGCCTTGCGAAAAATTATATTTGGTCATCAGAAATTCAAACACTAATATCAAGACACCAGTCAGTGCAAACAGATAGGAAGTGACGCCAAACCGCATACCTTTGGTTTGCAGTAGGTTTCTCGCATCCTCAACAGATCTGGTGACATTGTGAACTTCGTAACGCTTTTCTCCGGTCTGAAATGCAACCTGCAAACCCCTAAGTTGGCGCGGCACCACACTATTCCAAAATAGATACGCCGTTGCCGCAGCAAACAAAAATGGAACTATCGCCACAAAGCCAAATTCATTGACAATTGGCGGTGCTGAGATATCGAAGCCTCCTTTCAAACCAAGTTAGGTTTTGATGACTTGTCATCAATTTCAGCCCTTAGGTTGCTGACAAATTCGGTTAGTGGAATATCTGCCACTTGGTCACCACTACGGCCTCGAAGACTTACGGTATTATTCTCGGCTTCACCATCACCAAGGATTACCATGTAGGCAGGGTGTAATTTTCTGTGGGTTCTTATTTTCTTACCGATGGTGTCATCGCCATCATCAATTTCCACTCTTATCCCGTGTTCTTTGAGCTGGTCTGCGACACTATTGGCGTATTCAGTATGTTTTTGTGAAATTGTTAAGATGTGGCACTGGGTTGGCGACAGCCAGGTTGGAAATCTGCCGGCAAAATGTTCTATTAAAACTCCGCAAAAACGTTCCATTGAACCGAAGGGCGCTCGGTGAATCATTACCGGTCTGTGGAGACCACCATCTGAGCCCTTGTAGGACAAGTCAAATCTCTCTGGCAGATTGTAATCAACCTGAACTGTGCCGAGTTGCCACTCTCGGCCGATTACGTCTTTCACCACGAAGTCGATTTTTGGCCCATAGAAAGCAGCTTCACCTTCCTCTTCTGACCAGTCCACGCCCAAGGACGCAGCGGCTGCTCGACAGGCTTGTTCGGCCTTGTCCCAACGCGCTGGGTCGCCGACATATTTTGATGAATCTGGATCTCTCAAGCCTACTCTGACGCGGTAGTCTTTCATGCCTAGTTTGTCAAAAATTATCTGGACAAGCTCGATGCAGCCTAATACTTCTTGACCTATTTGGTCCTCTGTTACGAATAAATGAGCATCATCTTGGGTGAATCCGCGCACCCGCGTCATGCCAGAAATCTCGCCCGATTGTTCCCATCGGTAGACGGTGCCAAATTCGGCTAATCGAAGTGGTAAGTCACGGTAAGATCTTGCTTGAGACGCGTATATCTTGACGTGATGCGGGCAATTCATTGGCTTTAACATGTAACCATCGATATCACCAGTTTTCATCATGTTTGATAACTCAGAGCATGAGCAGCCTTCATCTGATAATTTTTTCATCAAATCCTTTTCGACAAGCGGCGGGTATTGAGAATCCTGGTAATATGGAAAATGTCCCGATTTGCGATACAAGTCAAGTTTGCCGATGTGAGGCGTGAATACCTGAGAATATCCCTGCCTTGTTAGATGTTCGCCAATAAAATGTTGCAACTCTTGCCGAATAACTGCTCCTCGAGGTGTCCACAATATCAGTCCCTGCCCGACCTCCTCATCGATGTGAAATAATTGCAGATCTCGGCCAAGTTTGCGGTGGTCGCGCTTTTTTGCTTCCTCCATCCTGTGTAGAGTTTGTTTGAGTGCATCTTTAGTCGGTTCGACAATGCCATAGATTCTGACCAGTTGCTCTCTGCTTTGGTCACCACGCCAATATGCAGAGGAAACGCTGGTCAATTTACAGAACATTAGTTTGCCAGTATTTGGGACATGCGGACCAAGACATAAATCATACCAATCACCTTGCTTGTAAATCGTCGAGCCGGTGCCTTCACCGACTTTATCATCGATAATTTCAAGTTTGTAGGAATTTGTTGCGAAGTGTTGTCTTAAATCACGGTCATCAAGTTCTAGTCGCTCGATAGTGAAGTTACGCCGGGCGAGTTCTTGCATCTTTTTCTGAATTGGTTTCAGGTCTGCTTCCGTTATTGACTCCATCGCAAAGTCGTAATAGAAACCTCGGTCAATTGCTGGGCCGATTGTTGGCTTGGCGTTGGGGTACAACTCTGTCACTGCTTGGGCCAATAAATGCGCTGTGCTGTGGCGTAGGATATACATCCCAGCAGCAGAGTCAGCTTTAATCCCTTCAACCGTGCATGAGTGCTTAATTTCGTGTGACATGTCTTTTTCCTGACCGTCTACTAAGGCCGCCAAGCAACCATTTTTCTTGCCAAGTGCATCGATAATAACTTCTGCG
>DUJJ01000110.1 GCA_013329865.1 Candidatus Poseidoniaceae archaeon | reverse complement strand
CCACCGAATCTGGTTCGATAGGAAACAACATTAGAACCATCTCGAGCAGTAACCATACCGTTTATCAGCGACCTTTGAAAACTCCATGTCCGATTCATTCCCTCACTGCTCAAAAATTCAGTATGGATATGTTCATCATGCCAGCCACATGTAACAGAAACAACATTATCATGACCACTTGCAGAGTCACTGAGCAAATTCATTAATTCTAAACGGTCAGCCAATTCCGTATTACGGACGTCTTTTTGTGGTTTCCAGTGCATACTGTCTTCAATTATCGGAACTTCTGCCAAACTGATTGGTCTATCTTTCGACGATCGTCTAGCAGCGACAGATTGTGCTAGTTTCAAAGTTGGACCCATTTGCTGTTCAAGCGATGCAATATCAGTAGTGGAATGCACACCCCACGCACCGTCTGCGAGGACTCTGATGGTTGCACCGATCTCTTGACCCGGAATTGCACGCTCTAGTTTTCTGTCCCTTATGGTGGCGGAATAATCAGTGTAGGCTACAAGCCTGACCTCTGCGTATGCGGCACCATCTGTTGTTACTCTGTCTAGGCTTTTCTTGATTTTATCGACATCTAAGTATCTGTGACTGTGTCCACTTATAACTGAATCCGGAGACTTCGCAATTACCATATACAGGCCAAGTGATTATGGTGTTTGAATGCTTCTTTGGTATGATTATGAATTAAGTTCGGTTGAAATAGTCAGACCAACCAGTAAATCACCAGTGTTTTCACTAATTACATCAACTTTCAAACCCAATTTGTTTAGGCCATGAACTGTTAACTCTGGCGAACCATCGATTATAGAGAGATTCAATTTGTTACAAAGATTATCAACCACAGCTGCTGTTATATCATCGTCACATAAAGGAACCATCTCACCATTTACTTTCTCATACTCTGGTAAATTAACAATCCATGCACGCTCGTGATTATCGCTTATCCCCACCTTTCTGAAGGCCTCAGAAACGTGGTGTGTTGCAGCAATGTAGCGCAAAAATTCGGCATCGAGAGATCTTGCAAGAGCGCGATTTTGTTCAAAAGCACGTTGGCAAAGCAACCAAGCGGTCCACAATTGTTGTTGTGTTTGAGCGGCATAATCGGCTAATAGGAGCCAATTTTGGTTCGGCCTGACGTCAATAAATTGTTGAATTAAATTATTCACAGACTTTGATAAGTCGACCTTGAAACATGGAAAGTGCGGCATCTCCATACTTAACCGTGATATTATTGGTTATTCAATAATCCGCATCATCTTCCCCATCAAGCGGGACATCATCACGCCTTTTTTGCTTGGTTTTGCCTCCTGACTTCCGCAATACTTTATTCACCTCAAGCAATATTTTGTCCAGTAATTGTGGACCCCATCCTCTAATCTTGAGCACTTCAGAAATCTGTTTCTTACTCATACTAGCCACATCATTTGGATTTCTAATGCCAAGTTTAGATAACTCTCTAGCCCTCATTCTGCCAACATTTGGAATGTTGACTAAGGATAGTAAGTCCTCTCTGCATCCGTGCCTAACTCTTAACCTCAAGACGTCTAGTTGCCTCACTATGGTGGCGATTTGAGTCATATGATCATCTGAAAACACGTCATCTGTCAGCATAACCTCTCTAGCAGAGTGGATTAGCCATTCCATTATGTCGACACGATAGTGGATATCACCAGGATTCACGTCCAATTCTTTCTCTATAGAACGGATGTTATCCTCCGATGACCACATCTCTACCATCCAAGCTGATTTTACATTCGATAGTAACATTTCATCATAACTAGAATCTGCTAGTAACTCATCTTCAACTGAGTTGGTTTTAATCCATAATTTGGAGTTAATTTCCATTTCAGAATTCTTAGCCCACAAAGAGGTGAAATCAGGTGTTGCGGTGGCAAGATGCAACAAACCAAAGTTTGTCACTGGACCAATATCCTTGACCAACCGTCGAACTGCTCTACGCAGACCAGTTCTAATCACCGATGCTGAGAGTGGATCAAGATACAATTGAGTTATTCTCTCTCCCATTGCAGTCGCCTCAAATTTCATACCTGACGCATTTGGGTGCTCCTTGACTTTCCAAGCTCCTGTATTATTGAGATTAGTCGCTGGACTGAATCCAAATTCTATCTTGTTGTAGGCTGAGGTTCTACTGCTTGGTTCAGACATACTTTGTTCTGAAACCTCAACCCCAGGTATACTCTGAGCAGCACTAGCCCAAAGTGGAATAGAATCATCCCAATGGTCAACATCTTCTGCATCATCCCCAGATTTGCTGATAACGTAATCATCATCAACGCCTAGCTTTCTAATGAAACGCTCTTCTACTAACCACCTAATTGTCTCATCAATCTTCTCATTTAATAATTGACTAGGTGTGGAATGTCCTAGAAATGTGGCGGCAAAAAAATCACCTATTTCACCCCGGTGTTGAATACCACCGGAAGCAATGATAGCGAGAATATGAGTCCTGAGTGCTGGTTCCCCGGATAACTTGGATATAATTGGTTCAACCTCACCAAAGAAATATTTTTCACTAACCATATCCGCTACTTCCCAACCATCAGTTCCTTTACACAATACCCATGCCTCGCCAAAATCATCGTATTTTGGACGGCCTGCACGGCCTAACATTTGCCTAATTTCCATAACCGGTAAAGGCCTACTCATACCGTCATCCCACCGTTTAATGTCCCTCACTAGGACTCTTCTAGCAGGAAGATTGACCCCCGCAGCCAAGGTTGGAGTTGCAGTAAGGCAGGTTATAATTCCACTTTTGAACGCCTGCTCAATCGTCTTGCGCTGGCTATGAGTCAAGCCAGCATGATGAAATGCGACCCCACCCCTCAAGCACTCAACTAGTTTTTCAGCCATCGCCGACTGTCTTGCACCCTCTATAGAAGCAGTAACTGTAGCGAATTGATTTAGTTTATCGGGATTTTCTTTCGCCAGCTTTTTTTGCACCCTTTTTGACAATTTTAGGGCCTCTGATTCGGCGCTTTTTCTGGTGCCAACGAAAATTAGTAGTTGTCCCTGTGAATCCAGTGTATCTTCTAATGCCACCCAAGTTGGGTGTGATTTGGGTCCAACTAGGTCTCTTGGGGGTTTGAGGTTCCCGGGTTCAGAACTGCGGGCTGATGACTGGATTAACCTAGGTTCAATGTGCAAGTCATGGAAAGTGCTGTATTCCAAAGCCACTGGGCGCCAGTCAGAAATAATCAGTTCTGCATCTAGCCAGTTTGCAAGTTCTGCGCAGTTACCGACAGTTGCTGACAAGGCTATTATCTGGGCATTAGGCTTGAGGTAACGTAGTTTGGTGAGATTAATTTCCAAAGTTGGACCTCTTGAAGCGTCGTTCAATAAGTGGAACTCATCAGCAATAATTATTGAAACATTTGACATTGTTTCTGATCTGTTTCTGATCAATGAATCAAGCTTCTCTGAAGTACAGACTAGTATGTCACACTCATTGATTTTCTTCGCCTCGGAGGTTGCGTCACCAATACCGAGACCGATTGTCAGGTTGAGGGCTTTTCCAAGCTGTGTCAATTCGTCATACTTCTCGGTCGCTAGTGCTTTGAGCGGTACGATATATACTGCTTTGGAACCAACCTCCTCCAACAATAGTTTGCGAAGTATGCCAAGATATGCGATGAGCGATTTACCACTTGCGGTGGGGATGGCAATGAGTGCACTGCGGCCCGAGAAAATTGGTCCAATCGATTCAGTTTGTGGTGGATGAAGCCTTTCTATACCCCATTGCTTGCTAAAAAATTGCCTAGCTTTTTGAGGTAAATCCAAGTCATTAATTGACATAGTTTCACCTGCCATGTTACCAGTGGGTTGCCAATAGTCCAAAAGGACAGCGCATAATTATAACACTCCGACATCAATAAGACCTTTCGATTCCTGCATTAGTAACATGAGCGATGATATTGACTCTATGGTCGAAGATCGTTTGTCTGTTTTTGACGACGAGCCCGATTTGAATGACTGGGTGGAGGTCATGTGCGGTGCTGCAATGGCAGTGCTCGGTATATTCCACCTAATCGAGCCAGGGGATTTAGTCGATGAAAACATCATGAGGTGGTTTGCCGCAGCAGTTGTCGCTGCCGGGGCAGTTTGGGCTGGACATGGCTTGAAAGACATGGCAGTCAAAGAGGTAAGAAGGTCAATTGCCATACTAGATATGTCTCAGAGTATCGATTCAGGTCCAAACCACGGATTAATTCGTGACGTGTTAATCAATCCACAGGCATATCGTGAATTCTTAATTGAAGCGTATGAAACTGCGTGGTCTGATGGAGTAATCACTCAAGCAGAACTAAACGAACTGAAATCTTTCCAAACCGCTTTGGGTATTTCAGATGAGGAAGCAGCAAGGATGAATGTAGAAGCAGCAATGAAATCTGCAGCAGAAGACGGCAAGATTACCGATGATGAGAAATCAAGCATAAAAAAGGCTGCTGAAGAAGCTGATATGGACGCCGATGAAGCGGTTGAAACCGCCCAGAAGAAAGCTAAAGGCAAGAAATCGAAAAAATAAGTTTACAGCTTGACATCGATTAATACTGTTCCACAACTTCGACACTTGAAGCCCCCGCGGCTAGGCTTCTTACGTGGAAATTCGGTATTACAGTCATGACAAACCCAAAGCCACTTTGCGGATTTACGTCGTAAATATTCTGTGAACTTAGGTCCCAACTCACCCGCATCTAGACCGGGCCATGAATGTTCAAGGGATCGGAATAGCCTATTGTGTTCACGATAGCCAAGCGCATGAATGAATTCATGGTGGAGGACAAATGCTGCATAAGGATTCCACTGTTGTTTCAACAATTCAGGATGTAATTCAATAGTATGTATATTTTCTAACGTTAATTCATCACCGCTGACACCTTTTCTCCACCTAGTCACGCCGTGTCGTTGCGTCGCATTTTTCCTTAAGACTCCCAGATCAATGTTATACAATTCACTTAAATCATGGTCTCGCCATGCAACCATATCACTCATTATGCCGATTACCAGACCACGTAGCTCATTCAATTGAACTAGTTGAACATCACTCGGTTTTGCCATTAGTTTAATGCCACCTGTGATAAGCAGGATGTCCTTCCTTCACTGCCACAAAAAGTCCGGTCCCACTCGCGCAGACTTTCCCTTCGGCTTCGAGCAGCAAATCGACTTTTACCTTATCGCCATCAATTTCATTTATTTGACTAGTGACGATTAGGTTTTCACCTAGAGGTGTTGGCCTTCTCAGTATTACTGAGTATGACGCTGTTACGGTGCATGGAGGCTCAGGTAGATTTTTTTCATCCATCAAGGCTATTGCTGCTGTCCAATTGCCATGACAATCGAGTAGTGTCCCGATAATACCGCCATTTATCATTCCTGGAAAGGCTTGATGGGTTTCATTAGGTAGGTATTCCATTATCAAACCATTATCTATTCTGTGACTTTCTATCTGTAATCCTGCCTTGTTTGCTGGGCCACAGCCAAAACAAATTGAATTTGGAGCATATTCTTGCTGGACGCATTTTTCTGCCATAGTCACCCTACACAGCGAATGTCTTTGTTAATTGCGTTTGTTTACTACTAATCGCATCATTCATTGATAAGTAGGTAGTCGGGCAACCATGGCCGAACGGAAGAAAGTCAAGAAGACCAAAGTTCGTCTTGCACATGAATTACCTAAACGCCGGAAAATCGCGATTCAGGAAGCACTCGCTGCACATCAAACAGAGGATCGACCAGACTGGGATCGGACGGCGGAATGGGGAAACATCAAACTAATTCGAAAGACCATAAAGCCTGGAACGATCAGGACTATTCTGCTACCTCTTCTAGAGGTAGATTTAGGTGACCCGTGGCCAATACCAATAACCGTTCTACACGGTATTAGACCTGGTCCGACAATCACCATATTGGGTGGTATACACGGCGATGAATTGACGGGAGCATCGGCTTGTACCCACTTATTATCAAATTCATTTACCGATATTGGTAAACCTCTAGACCCAAAGCAACTTGCTGGCACCATACGCATTGTTCCAGTGGTCAACCTTCCCGGATATCGAGGCAAATCTAGGTATTTCCCCGACGGCCGAGATCTAAACAGAAATTTCCCCGGTGATTACAAAGGCTCTACAACCAAACGAGTTGCTGCACAAGTATGGAAATACCTACTAAAAGACTCTGACGCCATAATTGACCTTCACAGTGCGGCAAAAGGTCGCGCTAATATGCCTCAATTGAGGGTCAACCTTACTCACGCTGGTTCCAATATTTTGGCAAAAGCGTTCGGTATTGAAATTCTGCTTGACTCAAAGGCACCCTCAGGTTCGCTGCGCAAAGCAGCAAACGAGCATGATATTCCTGCAATAACTTACGAGGGTGGCGGAGCTAATCTCATTGACAATTCGACAGTAAAAGTCGCTATACACGGAGTACTAAACGTCTTGAAATCACTCAGAATGATTCCAGGCAAACCAAATAGGCCTCGGTTCAGAATGCTTGCAAGTGGTTCAAGATGGCTCAGGGCTGGAGAAGGTGGTCTGCTAGATATGTTCGTTTCTGCCGGCTCAGTAATGCGGGAAGGAGAAGTTATTGCGACGATTTCTGATCCTGCAACACCCGGCTTAACCGTTGATATTGTTGCTCCCGAGGATGGATTATTGGTTGGTGCAGCAACAAATCCATTCACCGCATCGGGAATGCCTGTTGGTCATTTCCTTCCAGTGTCAAAACACATCTCCTTGCTTGAGGAGCAAATCGACACAAACGGTAAATTCATTGTTTGTGGTTCCGATGAAAAACCGTCATGGCGTGAAGAGACCGAAGTAAGTGAGGTTGCACTCGATGGTGAATGGAGTGGCGGAAGTGTTGACAGTGAATGGGTCAATGCAGTTTCCAATCAAAAAAACTTAGACACCTATCAAGAGTTTGAGTAATTACTGGGATAGATACTGATTGACTGCTGTTTCAACTTCACTGTCCAGCATGTTACGTCGTTGAGATTTTGCCACGTCAAACAAGTGTGAAACTAGATCTTCAGTAGCATCATAGCCATTTTGCTCAAGCCACCAAATGATATTTGAGCGACCAGCCATATGACCAATTCGTATTACCTGTTTAAGACCAAAGTCTCCAGCTGGAACTCCTGAATAAACCCTGTCAGCCAGCCAATCGTCGCCTTTTCTCATTGCCTTGATAACAGCTGAGGCGTGCACACCTGTCCCGGTTTCAAAGGCGTCTTCGCCGAAAACAGGATAGTTCCTCGGCAGTGGAACCTCGATGTATTTGTTAGCAATCCTGGTATATTCATCAAGCAATGTTAGATCATTATCAATGATGCCCATCAGTTTAAGATTGACTAGGGTTTGATCTAGCGGGGCATTCCCGGCTCGTTCTCCAACTCCAAGAGCAGTCCCGTGAATAACGTCAGCACCAGCTTCAACTGCTGCTATATTGTTAGCAACACCTAATCCACGGTCTTGATGGCCGTGCCAGTTGACTTCGATTTCACTGCGATGATAGCCCCCATCCTTGATAACTTCCTCATCGATATAATGGAGTAGTTTCTTTACCCCATTTGGAGTAACGTGTCCACAGGTATCACAGACACATAACCTTCTGACCCCTAATTCCATGGCTCGCTGATAAATTGCTTTGACATCTTCAGGATTTGACCTTGTGGTATCTTCGGTGACAAACATTACTGGTACATCATTTTCAACGGCATATGATACAGCTTTCTCCATAGTTGAGATTAGCTTCTCCATTGTCCAACCTTCAGTATATTGTCGAATGGGACTAGTACCCAAGAATGCTGAGGCTTGAATCTGAATTCCGTGATTTTCTTGCATTTCTACCAAAGGCTCGATATCCTGCATCAACGTTCTGACTGCAGCACCTGGTCTTATCTCATATTCGTTATCGATAATATGTGATAACATTGCATTGATGTGCTCACGATGAAATGGTCCTGCTCCAGGCAGGCCTAGGTCGACCTTTTGAATACCCAATCTTTCCATGTATGACAATAATTCGGTTTTCTCAGCAATGGTTGGGTTTCTGGCGCTGGGGCTTTGTAATCCATCACGCAATGTCTCATCATCAAACCACACACTGTGTGGGTGGTTCGCAGGATTACGCGTTATTTCGTAATCGATAACATTCCAATCGTAAATCAATTTACTGCTATCCATAAGTGTCAACTCCAGCGCTTCGGTTGTTTCAACCACACTCGTTATGCAATTTGAATCCGTCGATATTACCGTCACTCTTCCTCGAGCGAATCTGATTGCTGGGCTGCGGCAAATTCTTCTCTACTAATTACACCATCACCGTCAGCGTCTATCGAATCAAATTGATCTTCTTCAAGCAGCTCTGCTGGCAGCCTTGCAGTAAATATGATTTCGTCTGTGTATCCATCGCGAGCCTTATTTCTCAATTCCATAATTCTCGTTCCTTTGGACTTCTTGGTTTTAGTGTCCTTAGTTTGACCAGTCACAATTCTAATCATCATCCCTTTTTTGGTCAAAATAAACAGATTATCCCCCAAGTCTGGGATGTGTTTAGCCGAGATAATTTTGTCATCGTCATCGATTTTCATAGTGAAGGCACCTTTAGCACCGGGGCGGGTTTTCCTATATCCATCGGTCTTAAACATCGGCTCATTGGTCTCTTTGTGGAGCTTGTGAGTGCCATCCTCGTTCAGTATCGGCAATCTTTCTGCGGTACCTAGTCGGCTACGCTTTGCCATGCCGTTTTTGGTAATTGTGAGTATATTTGTTTCAGGATTTGCAGTTGCAATCATGGCTACCACATGCCCACCATCTGCACCCTTGCGATTCCCGGTCTTGATACCGTATACTCCGCCTGACACCCTGCCAGACGACCTTATTCCTGCGCACGCAAAACGGCTAGCGAAGCCGGTACTGGAAATCATCACGATGTCAGCATCGTCGGTGCCCGAGCGAACATTCACCAGCGAATCGCCGTCCAGTTTGAATCTCAGGGCATACTTACCGTTCCTATTGATTCTGACGTATTCCTCAAGTTTGGTTTTCTTGATTAGCCCCATTTTAGTAGCAAACAAGAGATAGTTGCCCGCTGGGTTATCCAATAATTCTCTAGTTATGGGAAGAATTGAAACGATATTTTCATCGTCTCGCAGACTTTCTAGTAAGTTTCGAATGTGACTACCGCGTGATAATCTGCTTCCTAGTGGCGTCTCCCAGGCTTTCAATCCGTAAACTCTGCCCTGGTCAGTAAAAATCAGCAGTCGGTCTTTGCTGAAACAGGTGATTATCAATTGTGGAGTGTCCTCTTCCTTGGTGGTGACACCTTTCAGACCTTTGCCACCCCTATTTTGTACTCTGAAAGCTTCGACTGGCAGATGCCTGATGTAATTGTCTTCACTAAGTGTAATCGCAATTGCTCGCTCTTCAATTAAATCTTCACGATCCATCGATAGCGGCATTGGGTCGATATAAGAACGTCTCTCATCACCATGTTTCTCGACCATGTCGCCCAATTCTTGCAGCAGAATGGTCAGTCTCCTAAGTCTTGATGAGATGATGTCACTCAAATCTGCGATTTTGGTTTGCAATTCGCGATACTCATTCTGCACTTTCTCGACATCTAGTCTACTGAGTTGATACAGTCTTCGTTCGGCAATAGCCTTGGCTTGTGGCTCCGTAAAATCAAATGGCTGTATCTTAGGGAAGTTCTCATCGCCCTTTAGGATACTTTCAAACTGCTCTCTGGAAGCACTACCTTTACCCACCTCGATGACATCGTCTATCCTATCTTGAGCCTTTACCAGACCCTCGAGAATATGAGCCCTAGCCTCAGCCTTTTGCAATTCAAATTTCGCTCTGCGTTCGATAACTGACTCTCGATGTTGGACGTATGTGTGTAGCATTACTGGCAAGGTGAGCAATACTGGCCTACCGTCTAGAATACCCATCATATTTGCAGAGTAAGATTCCTGCAAACGGCTTGATTTATACAATTGATTTAACACAGCATTGGGGTCAGCATTGTTCTTTACCTCAATGACTACTCTTATTCCTTCTTTTGATGACTCATCACGAATATCTCTTATGCCAACTACAGTGCCTTTTGTTACTAAATCAGCTATTTGAACAAGCATATCTGCTTTCTTTACTTGGTATGGAATTTCATGAATTATTATTCGCTTACCGTTGGAATCATCGAGGACATCACACTTCGACCTTACGTGGAATCGTCCCTTTCCAGATGAATACATGTCATATATCCCATCAACCCCATGAATCCCTGCTCCAGTCGGGAAATCTGGGCCCTTTACGTGCTCCATATATTCTTCTATAGAAATTGCTGGCATGCTATTTGAATCCACACCCTCGTCAATTATTGCGCTGACATGGAGATTGACTGCACCAGCGACCTCAGTGAGGTTGTGAGGCGGTATTCGAGTAGCCATACCAACAGCAATACCATCACTGCCATTGAGGATTAAGTTAGGTAAACGGGATGGTAAAACGGTCGGTTCTTGCTCTGAATCATCGAAGTTTGCCTGAAAGTCAACCGTGTTTTTGTCGATGTCCTCTAACATATGCTTGGAAATTTTATCCAGGCGGCTTTCTGTATAACGCATCGCCGCTGGAGGGTCGCCATCTATTGATCCAAAGTTGCCTTGGCCATCAACAAGCGGGTAACGCAGGGAAAAGTCCTGAGCCATCCTGACCATTGTGTCGTAGATTGACTGGTCACCATGGGGGTGATACTTACCCATAACCTCACCCACTGAACGGGCAGATTTGCTGAATTTCTTGTCGGATGTGTGACCTCCTTCATGCATCCCGTAAAGCACCCTACGATGAACTGGTTTCAACCCGTCTCTTGCATCGGGCAGCGCTCTGCCAATAATCACCGACATTGCATAATTGATGTAAGATGTCTTCAACTCGTCGTTTAGTGGCTGATTTAGCAAGTTTCCTTGCACCGTTGCCTGGCCGTCATCCTCTGTTTTGTCATTTTCCTCAGATGTCAAGGTTAGTCACCTCCTTAGCATGCTTTTCAATGAAATGCCGTCGGTCTGGGACGTCTTCCCCCATCAGTATCTCAAACATCCGGTCGGAATCCTCTGCATCCGCTACTGTAACTTTCAACATTGTCCTAGTCTCAGGATTCATTGTCGTGTTCCATAATTGTTCGGGATTCATTTCACCCAGACCTTTGTATCGTTGAATTCCAATCTTTGCGTTGGGATTATCAATTTTCATTTCGTCAATAATTCTATCCCGCTCCTCATCGGTAAAGGCATACTTACTGTTACGTCCTTTTGTCACTTGATACAGTGGCGGCTGAGCAATGTAAACATAGCCTTCTACGATTGCTCGCTTCATAAACCGCCAAAGGAAAGTCAACATCAGCGTTCTAATGTGTGCACCATCGACATCTGCGTCAGTCATAATGATAATTTTCCGATAGCGTAACTTTTCTGGATTGAACGAGCTTTCGTCCTCCTCATCATTGCCAACCCCGGCGCCAAATGCTCTGATTATAGTTTGAATCTCATTGTTTTGGAAAACTTTTGCAACATTTCTACGTTGTCGCTCAACATTCAATATTTTTCCTCTTAAGGGCAGGATTGCCTGTATCCTCCGGTCTCGACCAGTTTTGGCAGAACCACCCGCTGAATCTCCTTCGACTAGATAGATTTCACATTCGTTAGGGTCCCTAGATTGGCAGTCGGCGAGTTTGCCCGGTAACCCGCCTCCTTCGAGAACACCTTTTCTTCTAGTCAAATCTTT
>DUJJ01000008.1 GCA_013329865.1 Candidatus Poseidoniaceae archaeon | reverse complement strand
CAGACTTCTCTCGTAGTCTAGCGCAGCTTGCTGAGCGATAAAAGCCATGTCAGCAGTTGTTGCACCTTCTACTGAACGTCGCATAATTCTGCTGTTAGCATCGGAGGCTCTGGTGAATGGTTCCCAAGCACCGCCAGCAAATGTGTAATCGCATTTATTGCAATGCCAGATGCCAACAGACCTTCTGGCGACCTTTTGGTATTGACAAACCGGACAGGTATATTTTCTGCTTTTCTTTGCTAGCGCAGAAGCTGAGTTTCGCCTTACTGAAACACCGTATCTTGCACCGAATCTTGCGGTTGCTCCTGCTTTTTGGGTTCTCTTTGCCAATCAGTTCGCCTCCTTTTTTGCAACGATTTTTCTTAGTTCTGCACACTTCGTTTGGGCTACCTCGAATATCTCTGCGAATTCTTGCGGCGTGAATACCCCTCTTAACCCCTTTTGTAGTGAGTGAAGATGTCCTTCATCTCCGATAGTGATGTGAATGCGCTCATCTCCGCCCAATTCTTCCTCTTCGCATGGGTCATATACATAGCGTCCACCGACCCTTGTGAATGAGGCCATTATCGGAGTTCCGTTGACTGACAATGTGTAATCATCGCCAACATCAAAGCGTTCCGCAGGTACTACTGCGGTTCGTAATGCCGCAATTGCTGCTAATCCGCAGGCATCGAAGATATTCCCTCCATCTGATAAAACATGTATGTCAATCATTACGCCCCATACTTTTTCACCTGGTATGATGCATAAACTGTTCATGTCTATGCAGCCAGATTCTCTGATTCCACGGTCAACAACTCTTCCAAGTTCGATGGATTCAGGAGATGGTGGCCCGGGTTCATATTTTCGGTGAGCGACTGGACGAAGTTCGGCACCACACATAAGTGATCCTTCGGATGGTCTGTCTGGCCAAGGTGTTCTAATTTCAAATTTAACCCCTGCGTAAACCACGGTTTTCCCCATGGTGACTTTAGCAGAGCCTTCTGCATTGTACAAGCAGTCCGTTTCTAGTGATATTTCTCTGCCTTCGAATTGACCCCTACCGTCGATTCTTGCATCTTGCTCGGCCAATCTGGCCATTTCTTGTCTCAATAGATTAGGAACTAATTCAACCATCAGTTGTCACCTCCTTCGTAACGAGCCTTAAGGGCATCAACCATTATTTCATGAATTTCTTTTGCCGCCTTGAAGTTGTATTCCATTGCTAAATCAAACTCCTCTGGCGACAAATCGCCATCCATCTGCAAAAACGCAATTTCACCGGTATTGGGTAGTATGCCCGCCGGTAAATCGGCTTGGCCATAATTATCTTCTGCCTTGTCTAAATCTAGCACTACAGTGTCTTCAATCTTGCCAGATGCTACACCAACAATCATGTCACGCATCGGGATACCAGCGTCAGCAAGTGCGACCGATGCGGCAGTAATTCCTGCGCATCTTGTGCCCGCTTCTGCCGCGAGAATCTCAATCTCGACTCTAATTTTGGAACGTGGGAACCTTTCTACTAAGACAACCGATTCCAATGCTTCTGCAGTTACTTTTGAGATTTCTCTTGACCTACGGTTAAATCCGGGCCTAATTCTATCACTGGTGGAAAATGGTGCCATGTTGTATCTTACATCGATTACTGCTCTGTCTTGTCGCTGGATTTTTCGCGGGTGTGCTTCCATGGGGCCATAAACTGCTGCAACTGCAACATTCAGCCCGTGTGTAACCATGGCAGAGCCATCTGCCGCAGGCAGGATACCTGCCTGTATTGTTACCGGTCTTGATTCATCCAATTTCCTACCATCTAGTCTTAGTCCGTCATCGCGCAGTAATTGTACGTCTCCATATCCACCCATCAAGCATCACCTTTTTTCGCCAACTTTTTTTCATGTTGTTTCATCATTGAATCAAACCCTTCTTTGTGCCCATGTTCTTTGGCAATTTCAAGAGCCTCTCTAGCCCAAGCAATACCCATATCGTCACCATCGACCCAAACTCGGCCATTTTCTCCAACGATTATTCGGCAGTCACTAACGTCTTTCATCCTATCTAGATTAGCATTATTGGCTCCTCTAATTCGATCTAAATGGTTGACAGGAACCTCGACTACTGCACCTTGGGATAATCTTCGCAGACCAACGCCTTTCATGGTAAGCACTACATTATGACATTCATCGACTTCTTGAACTCTGGCTAGGGCTGAATCACCGACATTCATGTGTTGTCTTGCTTGACCGAATTCCACTTTCCACGGAGCTAACGACATTGGTAGTAAGCCTTGGAATGAGCCATTGATATTCATAAACCAAAGGTTGTTTCTTACCTCGGCTACTGTACCAATAACTAAATCACCTGACCGTGGTAGGTAAGGGCTGGATATTGGATCGACTGATATTGTGCCGTTGAATTCTCTTACCCAACCGAGTTTGGTTGCGATAATTTCGCCGTTGTGGGTTACTGCGCCGCTTCCAACGCGCATCCCGGATAATGACCCGATGGCCATTCCCGGGGTCACTAGGCGCTGCTCGGCGCCGCTTCGACCTTGGGACATTTCTTTCTCTCCGACCCGGCGACAAGCCGACCCATGATAAACTCAACCCTTCAATAAAGTGCTTGATAATCACATTTCTTTGACTTCTGTTTGGGATGAAACTTTCATTATCTGACCAATTATTTCACCTTTCATACCCGCAGGAATCTCAACTACGGACGCCCATGAACCGTCCTCCAGCCAACCGTCTTTGATTTGGAAAGGTCGTAGAATTCTCATTGCACCACCGTAGCCTGATCCCGGAACCTTGAACGCCAGCCTTAGGGTTTCAAAAGACAACGGAATTAATGGTTTTAATTTATCAATCGCGTCTTTGATTTGGGCATCTAAATTTTTGAAAGGGTCTACTGAATAGCGAGACTCTTCTAGAGCTAGTTCAATTCTAGTTACTGGATGAGGGCTCTTAGTTTTGGGGTCAACCGCTTGACTGTGTATATGATGGACAATCTTTTGCCGCATACGTTCAACCATAGCTTTCCGTTGGTTAGTTGTTAATTGAATACTACCTTTCTCAAATATTATCGTTGCGATTTGTATTATGTCCTGAGTTCCAAAGGTGTTGTCAATTGCTTCCTCAGTTGGCCTTTCACCACCCCTAGCGTCGTGGAATACTTCGTCCATGGCCAAAAAATCATCAATCTTTACTGAATTAGGGTCGTTTTTGAAGGACTCAACTAAGTCTGGGTCTACGAGTATTTCGTAGCGTTTGCCACCTTTTTCCATGCGGGCAAGGACTGCATCATCAAGGCTTACCATGTTCTCCCTCTAATGGCCCTTGTGATGGGCATTTATTGGTTTTGACGGTTAGTCTTCAAGTGGCTTTAGACGATCAATTTGCTTATTAACATCTTCTCTATCCAAGAATCTGTAACCATTTGAATCGATGACTGCGACTTCTACCGCATCGCGGTTTAGTTCTGCATCGTTGGCGTTTCTTAAGGCTTCTAGACCTAGTTTCATTGCTGCGTTCAAAGTGAGGTTTTCTTTCCAATTTTTCTCGAAATATTCTATGACAGTGTTCCTGCCGCTGCCTATTGCGCCGGCGTGATAGGATTGGTAGGCACCGCTTGGGTCTGTCTCATACAGGTGGATGCCATTTGCGTCGACGCCACCGATTAACAAGGCGGTTCCGAAAGGTCTGGAGCCTCCATATTGGGTAAATGATTGCTTGAAATCACAAATTTTCTTCACTAACACATCAACAGGTACTGTTGCACCATAAGTGATGCGGTTAATCTGGGCCTCGACTCTAGAGCGAGCGACCAATTGTCTTGCGTCTGCCATTAAACCGGATGTGGCAACGCCAACATGATTGTCAATTTTGAACATTTTCTCGATAGATTCTGGAATAATTAAACGACTGATGATTCGCTTATCGCAAACTAATACTACTCCATCCTTGAATTTCAAGCCGGCAGTTGTTGTTCCACGTTTCACGGATTCTCTAGCATATTCAACTTGAAACAGACGTCCGTCTGGGCTGAATGTTGTAATTCCATGGTCATAACCTCTTCCGCTTGGTTGCATTATCTCACCTGACTATTCCTGCTGTCGGCCCTTTATGAGTATATGGTGACACCCACAAAATATCTTCGGCAGATTTTTCCAAACTTTGCGACCATTATAATCCCTGCGAACAGATAATCATATTCTTGAGGAGTTGGTTTCTAGGCTTGTTTGTGCGGGTAGCAATTCTTTCATCTGGCGGAAAAGATTCTGCCAGTGCATGGTGGTGGGCTATCTGTCAAGGTTGGGATGTAGAGTTTCTAGTAACTATGTGCGTTACAAGTGGTGACTCAATGATGTTCCAAGTGCCAGGGACTGGGATTGTCGAACATCAGGCTAGGCTGGCGGGAGTTGAATGGATTTGTCTAGAAACCGATGGCAGTGAGGATACTGAAATTGATGATTTAGAAGTCGGAATTAAATCACTGGGTATTGATGCATTAGTCACTGGTGCATTACGGTCTGATTACCAGAAAAGCAAAATTGAACGCATGTGTCATAGGTTGGGAATAATCAGCTACAACCCTCTTTGGCATCAATCCCCACAAAATCACCTCACAGACCTGGTTAGCAACGGCTTTGGCGTTATGATTACGAGTGTTGCGTGTGAAGGATTAGACCATACTTGGATTGGTAAAATACTAGACAATGAATCCCTCAGTCAGTTAATAGATTTATCAGATCAATTCCGCTTTAATGTGGATGGTGAAGGTGGTGAATACGAAACTATTGTTATATCAGGACCTCACTTTAACGGACATATACAGATTGACGGGCAGGTAAAGTGGTATGGTAGGCGTGGTGAATTGATAATCGACTCAGTCAGTTTATCACTTGATGGCTAGTCTAGCCAATTCAACTGCTTCATCGACAATCTCACCAGAAACGCCAATGTGATTCATCGGATCAAACATGGCTTCCAATTCATCGGCAGAAAAGGCGGCTGCAATTTCAGGGGTTCGACTACACACATCAATCAACTCGATTTTCTTATCAACAGCTTCAAATGATGCAGAACGTAATATTTCGTGAGCCTCATCTCTAGGTATACCGTGCTCTACCAATTCAATCATTACTTTCTCAGCCATAACTAAACCTCGTTGTGACTTGATATTTTCCAGACACCTGTCTGCGTCCACCCACATATTCGACAAGACTTGACGTGTTTTTTTGATAACATCTTCACACAAAGCCGAACCGTGTGATAATGTGAACCTTTCACTACTTGAGTTTGCTAAGTCTCGTTCATGCCATAGCAGGGCATTTTCATAAGTAGGGATTATCATCGACCGAACAATTCTAGCAAGACCAGACGCATTTTCAGATTTAATTGGATTCTTCTTGTGGGCCATGGTAGACGAGCCAACTTGTTTTTTTATGTCGAAACCCTCGCCAGCCTCTTGAATTTCAGACCGCTGTAAGTTACGAATTTCCTGCAGTATTTTTTCACATGATGCTGCAACATTTGCTAACCAAGAAACATATTCTATGTAACGGTCTCTGCCCACAACTTGTGTAGTAGCTAAAGGTACACCAAGACCAAGGTGTGTCATAATTAAACGCTGTAATTCTCTAGCATTTTCGCCCTGTGCTGCACCGGTTCCAACGGCGCCAAGGAATTTTCCAACCGCTATTCGTGGTGCTGCCTCGTCTAGGCGAACAAGTTGACGTCGTAATTCATCTAACCAAACTGCGGCCTTTAGTCCAAAGGTAATTGGAACGGCTGCTTGACCATGTGTTCTTCCGAGCATAACGGTATTTCGCTCACGTTCGGCCACATTAGCACACTCCGCTATCAGTGCACACAACTGTTTCCTCAGCAACACTACACTATCTCTTAGTTGGAGCGCAACCGCAGTATCAACAATATCGTTTGATGTTGCTCCAAGATGAATGCACCAGCCAGCGTCACCAGCAGCCTCTGCCATTGCTTTTGTGAGCGCCATTATGTCGTGCCTTGTTTCGGCCTCAATTTCTGATACCCGTTCTTTGGTTACCGCATTAGGGTTAGCAATTGCAGCAACAGCATCATAATCCTGCTGAGATACCTTGCCAAGTTGCATGTGGGCCCAGATAAGTGCTCTTTCAACTTCCAGTTGTCTTTCGTGTCTACCAAGTTCAGACCAGATGTGTTTGAAGTCTTCGTCACCATACCTGTAGTCTAGTGGGCAAAAGGACATGATGCAGGGTCTTCGACAACCTCCTATAACATTTCGATTCATTTTTTTGATAACCGCTAGGGCTATTGCCGTCAAAAAATGATATGTTTTTGTATTCTAGTATCGCAAATTTCAAACCATAATTTGCTTATTGTGGGGTATGTCTGATAAATCTGTAAATGTAGAGAGTCGAACTTCTTCTCAAGATAAACGTTGGACTATAATGGCTGCACTGTTGGGGACAAATACCGCAGTAATGCTGTTTCAAGGTATTGAACAGGAAACAGATCCAAAGCAAATTAGGGAAATCGCTCTTTCGATAATCGCTGCCACTCTGCCGTTTCAGGGCATATACTTCTTAATTTACACATACATGTTAGAGAATAACGGCAAACTTAGTGTTGAGATGGTCAACCGTTTAGATAGAGCCTCAGCAGTGTGTCAATTAATTGCCTACCTGTCTCTTGTTGGTTTGGGTATGATGTGGTATAATATTTCCAATTATGTTGGGATATTTTTCTTAGTTTCGACGATTTTGGCCGTACTATTCATTCGTATTGCGATGGCGCCAGTCGAATCAAAATCAAACGTATATGCTGAATAATTTAAGTCCAAGTCCGGTTATAGTCGCCACAATAAGCAGCAAAATCATCATTGACACCGGACCAAATTGATTTTTGTCGTCCATTGCTGTGGTCCAGAAGCCGTCTCGGCTGATTGCGTGAAACAAATTGTCGGCTTCCTCATACTCGCCCAGTTTCTTTCGAGGTATCCTCTCACCTTTCTTAACGGTAAACTCCACTATGTTCGATTGGGTCTCCTTAGGCTCTGCCATGAATATCGTAAGTGATGCTGGTCAAATAATCTTACTATGAAGGACCACAACAGTCATTCACTTTCGACGTTGTGTTAATTCCATGAGGTGGCGTGTAGATTCAGAATCGACGCGAATACATCTGGCCGTTGAAGGCAGCGTAGGTGGGACAACTGTTGGTTTACACATGGCAGCTGATACAATCAGCAGTGGTGGGCGTGTCTTGTGGGTCGGTTTGTCGATGCCGAACCCTGATAGGTTTCCGCAGTTATTCAGTCATCTTTCTCTAGTAGATTCCTCAAGATTCCATGCGATGTTGATTGCCGGCTCCTTGGACAAAGCAATAGAAGCAATAATTACTGCTGCATCTACCCTACCATCTGTTGAATTGATAGTGCTTGATGATTGGTGTGAGGCAAGCGGTAAAATTCCCAAAAAACAATTGGAATTGGTGACTAAACTAGCAGAGTCAATATCTGAGAAAATACGTTTGGTTTTGATAAGTAAGGGTTCTATTGATGCCAGTGGAACACGACATGGAGCTATTTTTCCTCGGGCAGAAGCATATTTTAGCAAAGCGGGATTTGAGCTTTGGACATTTTCACGTAGTGTCAACAACCACACCAGAGTTTTAACATTTGGTGATTGTTCAATTGGTATCAAAATTGTAGATTCTGGTTTGGAGATTAGGCCTTAATCATCGTCTTCATCAAGGAGCTTAGCCATCTCATCTAAGGCATCATCATCCGGCTCATCAAATTGTTGGGGATTTTTAGCACCACCAGTCAAAGTATCAGCACCGGCTATTTTTGGGGCTTTATCATCAACAAAGGATTTTCTATTCTGCGCCGCCTGTTTAGCGATGAAGTATATCATAACAGCAAATGAAATTCCAAAGATTGCATAAGCAATTGTTCTAGTTGTTGATTCATCGACCACAAATATCCGAACACACAGACCCATTTGTAAATTATCCATAAATGGTTTTTGCGAAATTATGGCCATGTTATCGGCTTAGCCAGGTGTCGCATCGAGTCCTTCGGTGGCTGAACCCACCCACTGTAAGGGGGTTCTCGTTGAATA